>JAISRU010000050.1 GCA_031273515.1 Bacteroidales bacterium
GGAATAAGACATTACTAAATACGGCATCCTAATCTGTCT
Organism: Bacteroidales bacterium; assembly: GCA_031273515.1. Lineage (GTDB taxonomy): Bacteria > Bacteroidota > Bacteroidia > Bacteroidales > WCHB1-69 > JAIROC01. The sequence goes on from JAISRU010000050.1 coordinate 40, forward strand.
GTTTGTTTCAGGAAGGGATGTTGTTTATCCTTCGGAATCAGTCAGATAGGATTCAGGTAAAAAGCAGTACTGCTCTTGAGAAAAAGCAGTACTGCTTTTGAGGAAAACCTGTACTGCTTTTGGGTAAAAGCAGTACGGCTTTTTACCCTGAACAATATTCATTCTCCACAGAACATGATTTCGTCTTTTGTTCTTTGTCGTCTTGACCTCTCATTCTTCGGATTTCGCAGGAATTTTCGTCCTTAGTCAAGGGCATTTTTCCACAATTCTTTCCGAAATCTATTCATGTCGGGAAGATAACAGTCATCGACAGAAAGAATGTTTTTGATGTGATGTCCTAATTTATGCAAAAAAGCGGGCGCACGTTTAATCCCTTCGCCTATGTTCACCAACACGGTTTGATTGTTTTGAATTTCTCCCTGCTCAATGGCTTTCAGTAACCCTAATATACAAACTGCCGACGCAGGTCCTATATGGGTCTTGCGTTCGTATGCAACCAAACGGGTAACGTCGATAACCTTATCTTCCTTGACCCGAAGAAAATTTCCGCCGTATTTTCGCAACAGTCCGGCAAGCATCGGATAGGTCGTCGGATTGCCCGTCGCCAAAATTGAAATAGCTGTCTTGGGATTGTCAATAATGGGATACTGCTGTTCAAATCCCTGCGGAAAATTCTGTGCTTTGGCATTTTCCCATGCCTGTACCATCGGATCGCATTTGTCGGTCTGCACCATCAATAATTTAGGCAGATGCAAATCGGACATACAAGGCGATAATTCACGCACTGCCTTGTCTAATGCCAAAGGACCTGTTCCTCCGCTGATAGCTTGTATGTAAACGTCAGGCATTCTGCCCAACAGACGCAGCCATTCAAAAACCATGGTTCGCTTCGATTCTATACGGATAGGATCGATATTGCCCGAAGATATCAAAACAGAAAACTTTCGAGCATAATCTGCCGCCACCTGTTTTGTATAAGTATAATCTCCGTCGATGCTGTATACCTGCTGTCCGTAAGAGGCAATCTCTGCCTGAGATGCTTCCACTGAATTTTTGGGCATGAAAATCGCCGCATTAATACCGGCAATTGCCAGATATTTTCCGTATGCCGTCGCCGTATTGCCTGTGGACGCAATGCAGTATTGATTGATATTGTGTTCCTTCAATACGCTCGCCGCCATAGACGCCGCAATATCTTTGAAGGTATTGGTTCCCCCGTTGAGATCGTTGCGATAGACATATATTTTACAGTCAATCTTGTGTTGTTCCGCTGCATATTGCTCAAAAAACGACCATCTCTCCAAAGGAATAGCTCCCTCCTGACAGGAAACAATGTTTTTTCTGTCGTGCAAAGGCAGATAGTCGAAATAATGCCAAAAACTTTTCGGATCGTTTTCCTTCAGCAAAAGAGGGAAAGCCGTATAATCCACATTGTATTCAATTTCGGCATGTTTACTTTTACATTCGGGACATTGTTGATTTTGACTGAACCATGTCGGAAAATCAGGAGTACGACGTCCGCAGGCTACGCATCGGAAATGGAATTTAGCTTTCGACATAATTATTTTGTTATCTGTTTTTGGGCAATAGCTCCCGTATCATAAAATCCTTTATCTAATTTCGCTTTCAATTCGCTGAATACCTGTACTGTTCTTTGTACGTCTTCCAATGTATGTACGGCTGTCGGTATCAGACGAAGCATAATAACATCTTTCGGAACAACAGGATAAACGACAATCGAACAGAAAATGCCATAATTCTCACGTAAATCGACCACTAAATTGGTCGCTTCCGAAACGCTTCCATTCAATAGAACGGGCGTTACGGGCGATTTGGTGATGCCGATATTAAACCCTTTTTCCCGCAAACTTCCTTGCAGACTGCGTGTAATTGTCCACAGTTTTTCCCGCAATTCCGGTTTTGATTGCAAGAGTTCAAGTCGTTTCAAAGAACCCACGACCATCGGCAAAGGTAAAGACTTGGCATAAATCTGCGAACGCATATTAAAGCGGAGAAAATCAACAATGGCAGGATCGGAAGCAACAAAAGCGCCAATACCCGCCATGCTTTTGGCAAAAGTAGCAAAATGAATATCAATATCATCGCTCACATTAAAATGTTCTGCAGTACCTGCTCCTGTTTTACCCATTGTTCCGAAACCATGGGCGTCGTCTATCAGGATACGAAAATTAAAGTCTTTTTTCAGTGCAACAATTTCGTCCAATTGTCCCAGATTGCCGGACATTCCAAAAACGCCTTCCGTTACCAACAGAATACCTCCGCCCTGTTCATCGGCAAACTTGGAAGCTCTTGCCAGAATTTCTTTGAGTTTGGAGATATTATTGTGCGGATAAACAAAACTTCTTCCTATATGCAGACGAACGCCGTCTAAAATACAGGCATGAGCTTCGGAATCGTAAACGATAATATCGTGTCGAGACGTAAGCGCATCGACAATGGACACCATTGCCTGATAGCCGAAATTGGCTAAATAACCTGCGGGTTTACCTACGAAAGTCGCCAATTTCTGTTCGAGTTCTTTATGATATTTGGTATCGCCCGACATCATACGCGCTCCCATAGGCGCTGCGAGTCCGAAGTTTTTTGCGCCCTCGGCATCAGCCTGACGGACTTCAGGATGATTGGCAAGTCCTAAATAATTATTAAGGCTCCAGTTTAAAACTTTCTTACCCAGAAACTTCATGTGAGGACCTATTTCCCCTTCTAACTGTGGAAACATAAAATAACCGTCCCCGTATTCCTGATATTTACCGAGTGGTCCCGGTGTTGCTTTAATTCGTTCAAAGATATCTGTCATTCCTAAAAAGATTATATTGAAATAATTTGCAAAAGTACAAAAAATAATTGAGAATTTTAGTCATGCCATTCGGAAGATAAACAAGTGAACGAGGGGACAAGTGGACGAGTAGACGAGTGAACAAGTGGACGAGTAGACAAGAAAATGAGTATCCAATATGCTACCAATAAGAAAACAACGACTATGCTATTAAATAAATTCGTATCTTTGCAGAAACATAATCACAAATAAAACACCCATGACAAAAATAGATTTGGGTAACTCAATAGTACACTGGATTGGCTTTGCCTTCCTCCTTGCGGTTCGGCATAGTCAGCAAGCTGCCTCTGCGTTCACTCGCAGCGTCGGTTGCCACGTCGCTTCGCTCATCGCAATGACGTTGATAATAAAGAAAATAGAAAACATAAACATATAAAATCATATACAGATGAAAAATAAACAGACAACCACAGAATTAATAACCATAGCCACTATCGGAGAACAACTGAAAGCACACATGCTCAAAGCATTTCTTGAAGAAGCAGGGATAAGGGTCTTTTTGCAAAATGAGATGTCATCCCAGTTGTATGGCAATATCATTGAAATCAGGGTAC
>JAISRU010000089.1 GCA_031273515.1 Bacteroidales bacterium
TTGTTAATCTATTTTCAGGACAGCCAAAAACGCCGATTGCGGAACTTCAACATTCCCTATCTGACGCATTCGTTTCTTTCCTTTTTTTTGTTTTTCCAATAATTTACGTTTACGGGTAATATCGCCGCCATAACATTTGGATGTAACATCTTTCCGGACGGCTTTTACCGTTTCCCTCGCAATGATTTTTGAACCGATAGCCGCTTGAATAGCAATATCGAATTGCTGTCTGGGTATCAGTTCTCTCAGTTTTTCGCACATTCTTCTGCCGAAACTGTATGCATGGTCTGCATGAATAAGCGTAGAAAGCGCATCTACCGAATCGCCATTAAGCAGTATATCCAATTTTGCAAGTTTTGATTCCTTGTAACTATTTATAAAATAGTCGAAAGAAGCATATCCTTTCGAGCAACTCTTTAGTTTGTCGTAAAAGTCAAAAACAATTTCACCCAGAGGCAAATCGAAAGTCAGTTCGATTCTGTCGGTCGTAAGATATACCTGTGATTTAAGCGTTCCCCGTTTATCTAAACACAGTTTCATAATTTGTCCGATGTATTCCGACTTTGTGATTATCTGAGCATGAATATAAGGTTCTTCAATATGATCGATGTTATTTAACGGCGGCATGCCCGAAGGATTGTGTACCTCAAGCATTTCGCCTTTTGTCGTAAATATATGGTACGAAACATTGGGGACGGTGGTAATCACATCCATGTCAAATTCCCTGTCGAGCCGTTCCTGAATAATTTCCATGTGGAGCAATCCCAAGAAACCGCATCGAAAGCCAAATCCAAGCGCTAAGGAAGATTCGGGTTCAAAACTCAAGGAAGCGTCGTTGAGTTGCAGTTTTTCCAAAGAAGCGCGCAACTCTTCATAATCGTCTGCATCTGTGGGATAAATTCCGGCAAAGACCATTGGTTTAACCTCTTTAAATCCTGCAACATATTCGCTGCATGGACGATGAACATGCGTAACGGTATCTCCCACGCTGACTTCTTTAGCTACTTTGATGCCCGAAATAATATACCCGACATCTCCTGCCTGAAGCATTTTACAGGGTTGCGGCGTAATTTTGAGTACTCCTATTTCATCCGCATGATATTCTTTGCCGGTCGAAACAAATTTCACCAAATCCCCTGTCTTTATTTGTCCGTTGAAAATACGGAAATAAGCAATAATCCCGCGAAATGAATTAAAGACAGAATCAAAAATCAATGCCTGCAAAGGTTGATCCACATCGGCTTTTGGCGGTCGAATACGATTGATAACCGCTTCAAAAACTGCTTCTATCCCCTCCCCTGTTTTGGCGCTGATAGACAGAATATCTTCTTCACGACAGTCTATCAAATCAATAATCTGATCTTTTACTTCATCTGGCATGGCGCTTGGCATATCCATTTTGTTGAGAACAGGAATAATATCCAGATCATTTTCAATGGCAAGGTATAAATTGGAAATAGTCTGCGCCTGAACACCTTGTGTAGCATCCACCACCAACAGAGCGCCTTCGCATGCAGCAATGGAACGGGAAACTTCATACGAAAAATCCACATGACCGGGAGTATCTATCAGATTGAGAATATATTCTTCTTCTCCTTTCCGATAATTCATCTGTATAGCATGACTTTTGATGGTAATTCCTTTTTCGCGTTCCAACTCCATATCATCCAATACCTGATTTTGAAAATCCCGTTCATTGACTGCTCCCGTATATTGGAGCAATCTGTCGGCAAGCGTACTTTTACCATGGTCAATATGTGCGATGATACAAAAATTTCGTATGTTGTGCATGTGTTTATTTGTCGTAATTAATTAATTAATATTTAATTTGATGCCTGTATAATTCTGAGGAGTTATTTGTTTCAATTCTTCCTTTACTTTATTGTTAATTAGCAAACTATCTATAAATGAATGGATAGCTTCCTTTGTAATCTGCGATTTTCCCCGAGTCAGCGCTTTAAGTGTTTCATACGGATTAGGATATTTTTCTCTGCGTAAAATTGTCTGTATAGCTTCTGCTACCACTGCCCAGTTTTTATCCAGATCGACTTGTATTGCTTTTTCATTCAGCAAAAGTTTTCCTGTTCCACGAAGCAAAGCATTATAAGCAACAAGACTATGGGCAAGCGGGACGCCTATATTCCGTATCACCGTACTGTCGGTTAAATCTCTTTGCAAACGGGAAACAGGTAATTTTATTGCCAACTCGTTGAATAAGGCATTGGCAATACAGATATTTCCTTCCGAATTTTCAAAGTCTATCGGATTTACTTTATGCGGCATAGCTGAAGAACCCACTTCCGTATCTTTTACTTGCTGTTTAAAATAGTCCATCGAAATATAGAGCCAGATATCCCTGTCGAAATCAAGTAACACAGTATTAATTCGTTTAAGCGTATCGAAGTAAGCAGCCAGATTATCGTAATGTTCGATTTGCGTAGTGGTTTGCAAACGTGTCAGGTTCAGTTTATCTTTCAGAAAATCATTGCTAAATCTGACCCAGTCAATGAGCGGATAAGCCACATAATGCGCATTGAAATTGCCTGTTGCTCCTCCGAACTTTCCGCAAAAAGGAATATCCTGCAGTAATTTCATTTGATTTTCAATACGTTCATAGAACACATACCATTCTTTTCCCAGCGTAGTTGGCGAGGCGGGTTGTCCGTGAGTTCGTGCAAGCATGGGTATATCTTTCCATGCTTTGGCTTTTTCTAAAATGGCATGCTGCACCTCCCGAAGTTTGACGACACCTGTATGCTGATGAAATTCACGAAGCAGATAAGGAACAGATGTATTATTAATATCCTGAGAAGTTAAACCAAAATGAATAAATTCTTTATATTCCGACAGGTTTAGCAGGTCAAACTTTTCTTTTATAAAATATTCAACGGCTTTTACATCATGATTTGTCGTTTGTTCAATCTCTTTTATATGCAGAGCATCCCTTTGCGTAAAATGTGTATACACAGCGCGAAGCGAAGCCTGTTGATTTATTGTAACAGCCTGTAATTCCGGTAATGGTAATTCGCATAAGGCGATAAAATATTCTATTTCGACCAATACACGGGTACGAATATACGCATATTCAGAAAAGTAATCGGATAATTCCGAAACGACATGATAATACCGTCCGTCTAAAGGTGAAATAGCTGTTAATGAATTTAATTGCATATCTCTATTTTTATTTGCAAATATACGATTTTTCTCCATTGAAATTGCATTTTATTGAAAATAGTAATAATAATCTGATACATTGTATTTTATAGGATGATTATCTCCCTGTTACAGGACGATTATCTCTTCTATTGGAAAACAATCTGTTGATTTATTCGGATTTATTCGGACTTCTTCAGCATTTTCTGATGAAATTGCACCAATTCTTTTATCGGATTTTGAATTACTTTTCCCAAAGTATAGCCTAATTCTTTTGCGACAATTTCCAACTGTTGCTCAAAAACAAGGGCAATCGAACCGACAAAACCAACAGGAATATGTTTAGCCTCTTCAAAGAAAGCGACCTGTTCGGTAAAGAAATCGCGAAAAGATGCTTGTATCAGATTTTGCACAAACGGATTGTCCATATTTTCCGAAGCGAAATAAGAGAAGAGAGAAAAATAAGCTCCTGTTTTTCGGCTAGCATACATATCGGCAACAATATCTTCGGGTTCTTTTTTATATTTGGAAATAAATTGCAAACGAATATCGTTCGGCATTTGATTTTTCAGATACGCATAAAGTATTTTTTTCCCGATATATGTCCCGCTGCCTTCATCACCCAAAAGATACCCCAGCGAAAGTATTGTCTTTTTTATGTTTTTTCCATCGTAAAAACATACATTTGAACCTGTTCCAAGAATACAGGCTATTCCCATATCGCTTCCACAGAGCGATATCGCAGCGCCTGTCATATCATGTTCGGCGATAATCTCCGCATTGGGCGTCAAAACAGCTATCTGAGATTGTATTTTCATCTGTTTTTGTTCTGTTGAACACCCCGAACCATAAAAATAAACATGTGTTATTTTCTCCGGCGCAGCGTGAGGCAGATTTTGTTTCAACTCAAAGAATAGTATCTCTAAGATTTCATTTTCAGTCAGATAGTTGGGATTTAATCCCGCTGTCTTGATATATTTATTAATAGTGAGATCTGTATTTAACAGACACCAATCGGTTGTCGTAGAACCACTGTCGGCAATTAGTATCATTACTTTATTTTTGATTTTAAAAAATAGATTTGCAAAAGTAGCATTTTTCTACTATCAAACTGTAAATTTACAACAATATTTTACGCAAATTGCGATATGTAGTATGTAAATTGACGCGCGTCCGCTGTAAATTGTTGTGAATTTACAGCAAAAGATCGTCGATTTGCTGTAAATTTACAGCAAATCTAATGCCGATTTCACCTGTTTTG
>JAISRU010000161.1 GCA_031273515.1 Bacteroidales bacterium
TTGTTTTATTCAAATAAAGGTGTAACACACACACACACACACACACACACACACACACACACACACACACACACACACACACAATGAAACACGCAATTTACAATCACGAACCAAACAAACAATTCTCTATTTCCCATTTTCAATTAGACTAAGTCCTAATTTAGACAGAGGCGAAGCAAATCATAGTCCATCAAGGAAATCAAATAAATCGACGCACGAAGCGAGAGCAGGGGCAAACTTGTTTGACTATGGCGAGCAAGAAGGAGAAAGGCAAAGCCAATCACAGTTCAGACAATTTTCGTCGTTTTGCGTCATTTTCCATTTTCAATTCTCACAATCAATTCTCAATGTGGCACGGTATTTGAATATCGGTATAAAAACTTGTAAAACCAAAAAAGTTTTTTTAGTTTTCAGACTAATCGTTATGCAGATAAATACAGCTATTATTCAGAATTGTTTAAATATCTTTCTTTCTCAGGGACTCAAAGTGAGTATGGACAGCGTCGCCAATGAATTGGGGATGTCCAAACGAACATTGTACGAACTGTTCGACAATAAAACAGGACTGGTCTATCAGTGCGTGTCTTTCTTCGTCGAACAGGAAAATGACAAAATGGATCATTACCTTGCCGGTGAGAATATCAGCGTTTTTGAAAAACTCTTCCCAATACTCAATGTCGATATTTTCAACAGAGTGAAAGATTATCATCGTTTTTCTCTTGAAATCAAACGTTTCTATCCAGACATCTTTGAGAAAATAATCGCAACGCATATAGAAAGTTATCGTACACGTATCGGAAATACAATTATAAAAGGAATACAGGAAGGCGTTTTCAGAAGTGATATCAATGTCGAGATAGTGAAAATGTTTTTCTTCGACTTACTGATGCTCTCACGGTTCTGTAAAGAAGATTATCAGCATTATTCCATAGCGGAAGTTCTTGATAATACGTTGTTTTGCTTTGTTCGGGGAATAGCTACTCCGAAAGGTCTACAGACTATAAATACATTAACGGAGAAAGAAGTTTACCGCTTTTTGAAAACCAATCTAAAGAATATAAACAAAAATGAAACCATATAAAATATTTTCGATTTACATTTGTCTTTATAAACACAGTCTAAAAACAAGAATGAAAATAATTATGCCAGATAAAAAGTTTTTAATTGCACTTTGCAGCACAGTCTTGATACAGATAAATCTATTCGGACAAAACGATACGCTCCGATTGAACGTTAAAGATGCGGAAAATTATGCCATTGATCATAATCGTTCCATGCAGAATGCGTCTTTTGACGTCAAAAAGGCAGAAGCCAATCAATGGTATGCCATATCGTCCATGCTTCCGCAGGTTTCAGGATCGTTGGATTATACCAATTATCTTGGATTTCAAATGCAGCTCATGGGAATGCCTATAGACATGAATCCGACAAGTAATTTTACCGCACAGGTAGCTCTTGCCATCAGCGGACAACAAATCGTTTCGGCAACATTAAGTCGTTTGGCTATCGAAATGGCGCAAACCAATTACCAAAAAACAGAACAATCGATTAAAAGACAGGTTCGCTCGGTTTATTTTTCTATCCTCGCAATGCGGAATACCTTGGATCTGCTCAATCAAAACATGGAAAACATGCGGAAGTTGGAAGCATATACGCAGGAAACAGTCAAGGTGGGCGTGAGCGAACAAACCGATTTAGACCAGATAAGTATTCAGGTTTCGTCTTTACAGAATAAACTTAATTCAGTAGGACGTTCGCTTGAAATACTTTACAATTCATTGCGTCTGCTGCTGGGAACAACAATCGACGCAAACATAGCCCTTACGGAAACCATTTACGATATTGTCAATGTTGAGAATGTAAACAAATTGCTGTCCGAAGAGCTTTCCTTAGCCAATAATCTGGATTACCGTTTGGGAGAACAAAACGCAACAATGGCTAAAAAACAGGTACATATCAGCGAATGGAGCTACGGACCTACATTGAGCCTCTTTTATCAGTATAAAGCAAAAATACAAAAATCGGAATTTGATATGGCTCCGCCGCAAACAATAGGATTGACCCTGAATGTGCCAATCTTTTCTTCGGGAAATAAATTTGTGAAAGTCAATGAAGCAAAATATTCCTACAAGATTGCGCTCAATAATCAAGAACAGTTGAGCGACCAGTTGAAAACACAAGATCGTCAGTTACGTTACAATCTGCGGACAAGTCTTGAAAATTATGATACTCAACATAAAAATATGGAAGTATCGCAACGGGTTTTTACAAGCATCAGCAATAAATACGAACAGGGACGCGCTTCCAGTATGGAAATTACCCAGTCGAATATCAACCTGATTACGGCTCAAACCGATTATATTCAGGCAATGCTCGAATTACTCAATGCACAAATCGAATTAGAAATACTTTTAAATAAATAAACAAATAATCAGTAAAATTCAAGGATATACAATGAATAAATTCATTTACATTACAGCATTAGCAGCAATTGCAACAGGTTTGGCAAGCTGCGGAGGAAACAAAGTTTATCAGGGAAATGTTTCGGAAAAAGACAGTCTTGAAAGAGTGGAAGTGATAACGATACACAAGGAAAAAATTGCTCATACGCTTACCTTGCCCACCACATTACAAGGCTACGAAACAATGAATGTCGCTCCTTCTCTGACAGGAAAAATCGAAACAATACAGGTAGACGTCGGCTACCGCGTTCAGAAAGGACAAATGTTGGTTACTATGGATCAGAACCAGTTGAACACAACCCGTCTGGCGTTTACGAACCTGAAAATAGAAATGGAACGAATGGATGCTCTGCAGAAAACAGGCAGCGTTTCTCAACAGGCATACGATCAGGTGAAACTCCAGTACGACCAAACAAAAGAGTCGCTGGCTTTTCTGGAACGAAATACGTTTGTAAAAGCTGATTTCTCAGGCGTTATATCTGCCAAAAACTACGAAAACGGCGAACTCTACAACGGACAGCAACCTGTTCTCGTTTTGACGAAAATCGATCTGCTCAAAGCATTGGTCAATATTCCCGAAACCTATTTTCCGTTGTTGAAAGCAGGTCAGCAGGTGTATTTGGAATCGGATATTTATCCCGGACAATCCTTTGCCGCCGTCATCGAAATGGTGTATCCGACCATTGACGCTACTACGCATACTTTTCAAATCCGACTTAAAATTCCGAATGCAAAAGAATTGTTGCGTCCGGGTATGTTTGCCCGCACAACTTTGGAAATGGGCGAAATAGAGTCCTTGCTGATACCCTATCTGGCAGTGTTGAAACTGCAGGGATCAAACGAACGATATGTGTTTATCAACGATAACGGTACAGCCAAACGAATTGTCGTTACGCTGGGACAACGCTTTGATGATAAAATTGAAATCATCTCCAACCAGATTAAAGAAGGCGACCAGCTGGTGGTTGCAGGACAGTCCCGTTTGATTGCAGGCGCTAAACTTGCGACAGTAAATAAACAGGATACCGCTAAAATAAAATAACAAAACAAAGAAAACCTGTTTGATATGAGTATTTACAAAACAGCGGTTAATAAACCGATTACCACAGTATTGATATTTGTTGCCGTCATTATCATGGGAATATTTTCCCTGACGCGGCTTCCGATTGACATGTTTCCTGAAATTGAGCCTCCCTATATCTCCGTATTAACGACTTATCCGGGAGCTAACGGTTCGGAAATAGAAACGAATATCACCAAGATAATAGAAAACACGCTCAATTCCACCGACGGACTTAAAGAGATAACATCAACCTCTAAAGACAATATTTCGGTTGTGATGATGGAGTTTCAGTGGGGAATGAATTTGGACGAAGTAGTGAATGACGTTCGTTCGGCAATTGACATGGTGTTCGATAATCTTCCCGACGGATGCAGTCGTCCGATGATATTCAAGTTTAATTCGAGTTCATTTCCTATCATGCAGTATGCGATAACGGCTTCGGAAAGTTATCACGGATTGGATCGCATATTGGAAGACAATCTTATCAATGTGCTCAACCGCATCGACGGAATTGGCACCTTGTCGTTGTCGGGCGCTCCGGAGAGGTATGTCTATGTGGAACTTGATCCTAATAAAATAGACGCTTATAATTTAAGTCTTGAAGCGGTTGGTCAGACCATTATGAGTAACAATATGAATTTGGCTTCGGGTACGGTCAAAATGGGGAAAGAATCGTATCAGCTGCGGGTAGAAGGAGAATTTATCGAAAGCAGCGAAATCAGAGATATTGTAGTGTCTACCACGCCCGACGGGAAGCAGGTCTATATGCGGGATATTGCCACCGTGCGCGACACAATCAAGGATTTGTCGTTGGATGAAAAGATAAACGGAAGAGAAGGCGTTCGTCTGATTGTCATGAAACAGTCAGGGGGGAATACAGTGCAGGTAGCCAGCGACGTCCGTAAGAAAATGGAAGAAATCAAAAAGACTCTGCCGCCCGATATTGATATCGAAATCATTTACGATTCATCGGAATCGGTATCCAATTCTATCAGCGGACTGACGGAAACCATACTCTATGCTCTCTTGTTTGTGGTGTTGGTGGTGTTATTCTTTTTGGGAAAATGGCGGGCAACGCTCATTATTGCAATAACGATCCCTATTTCATTGGTTGTTTCGTTTATCTATCTTGCTCTTGTGGGCAGTTCGATCAATATTATCTCTTTGGCTTCATTAACCATAGCCATTGGGATGGTTGTCGACGATGCGATTGTGGTCTTGGAAAATATCGATAAACACATCGAACGAGGCGCAACTCCGCGAGAGGCGTCGATTTATGCCACCAACGAGGTATGGATTGCCGTTATCGCTACGACATTGGTCATTGTTGCCGTTTTTCTTCCGCTGACAATGCTTTCGGGAATAGCAGGAATTATGTTCAAGGAATTAGGATGGATTGTAACCATTGTTGTTGTTACGTCCACGACGGTAGCTATCACTCTGACGCCCATGTTGTCGTCCCGTTTGCTCAAAGCGCGAAATCCAAATCTGCTTAAAGACAAAAAGCAAAAGAAACAACATCGTTACACCTATCAGAATACGGTGGTTCGTTTGTTGGATAAAATTGATGCAGGTTATGCCCGTATTCTGCGGTGGTGTCTGCGGCACAAGGGAGTTACCTTATCGCTGGCAGGAGGATTTTTTGTCCTTTCGTTAATTCCTGCCATAGTGGGAATGATAGGGACGGATTTTATGCCTCAGTCGGACGAAGGACGTATGAGCATCAATATCGAATTGGAATCGGGAACACGCATCGAAGAAACCGTCAAAACGGCACGCAGGATTGAAGAAATGGTAATGCGTCGCGTTCCCGAAACCATTATCATCTCCTCTTCGGCAGGATCGAACGATGAATCGAGTATTTCCGCTTTATTCACCAATACAACCAACAGTAAAATCAGCATGACTATCCGCACCAATAAAAAAGGAGAGCGCGATCGTTCCATATTTGAGATAGAAGAGCTTATCCGCAAGGAATTAGACCTGATGCCCGAAATAATCACCTATACGGTAGTTAATCAGGGCGGCTTCGGCGGAGGCGGAATGGGCGGCAATACCGTGAATGTGGAAGTCTTCGGTTATGATTTCAATAAGACCAATGCCATAGCTGCCGACCTGTCAACCCGTTTGAAAAAAATAAAAGGAGCAAGGGATATTAAAATCAGTCGCGATAAAGACCGCGCCGAGTTACAGGTTGTTTTCGATAAGGAAAAGATTGCTCAACTCGGATTAAGTCAGGCAACGGTAGCTACTTATGTCCGTAATCGGATCAACGGTATGCAGGCGGGTTATCTGCGCGAAGACGGAAATGAATATGATATTATTGTCCGTTTGGAAGAAGATTACCGCAACACCATTTCAGGATTGGAAGAACTGACTTTCATGACGCCGACAGGTAAGAAAATCAAATTAAAGGAAGTTGCTCAAATTCAGGAATACTGGGGACCTCCCGCTATCGAACGCAAAAGAAGAGAACGCATTGTTACCATATCCGTAACTCCTGTTGATCTTTCGCTTGGAGAGCTGGCAACAGAGATAAAGAAAGAGCTGGCAACCATAGAATTGCCGTCCGAAATATTAATAAACATAGGCGGAGATTACGAAGAACAGCAGGAAACATTCGACGATATGATTATGTTGTTAGCATTAATTTTGCTATTGGTGTATATTGTCATGGCGTCGCAGTTTGAATCGTTTACCAATCCGTT
>JAISRU010000201.1 GCA_031273515.1 Bacteroidales bacterium
TCCATGCACAGGAAAGGATAACATCCTTGGAAGGACACGGCTTCAAAGGCAAAGGCAAGGTCAAGAGTGTAAGAAGTATTCGCTATAACGCAAAGGAGAAGTCAGGCGAGATTATTAAAGGTAAAGCGTATGGAGATTATATCCAGTTCATTGCACATAACAATTACGAAGCGGTATTTGACGTCGCCGGCAATCAGATTGAAGAAAGTAAATATAATTCCGACGGCAGTTTGCTTAGCAAATATACTTGGAAATATGATAGCAAAGGTAATAAGATTGAAGAGATCGGCTATAAATCCGACGGCAGTTTGATTAAGAAAAACACATGGCTATATGATGCCGACGGTAAGCTGACGGAATGGAGTAGGTATGATAGCACAGGCAGTTTAGCAGTGATAAACAGAAATAAGTATGATGCTGCAGGCAAGCGGATTGAAATGAACAGTTATAATTCCGATGGTAATTTGACAGAGACGGACAGAAGCAGATTTGACGCTTTCGGAAATCAAATTGAGTGGAACAGATTCGATGCTATTGGTAATCCGGTTGAGAAACAGACCTATAAATATGATCCCAATGGCAAGAAAATTGAGTGGATTTTGTATGATAGTGTCGGAAATCAGGCAGAGAAACACACCTGTAAATATGATGCCAACGGAAATCAGATTGAATGGAACAAATATGTTGACGACGACAGTCTGGTTGAGAAAATCACCCATAAATATGATACTAACGGTAAGCGGATTGAAGTAATCATCTATATTTACACCAGCAATGTCCATAGTAAATGGGTATTCCTGTATGATACCAACGGCAATCTGATTGAAGATAATATGTATTATTCCAGCGGCGGTTCACGTAAAATCACTTATGATTCTGCCGGCAATATGAAGGAACAACTGTCCTATAAATCCAACGGCAGTTTGTATAGTCAAACAACGTATGACTGCAAATTGGATGCAAAAGGTAATTGGATAGAAAAAATCGATTACTCAGGAAAACCGGATCGTCGGAAAAAAGCATACAATATCACCGAAAGAACAATAACGTACTATGAGTAATTGTCTTGAACTGTGATTTATGTGATTTATCTGATGGACTATGATTAAATAAATTGAGAAATGGTTTGCACCCCGTTAGGGATGAAGTGTTGATAGAAACGGAATGTCAAACACTCGTCTCTTGTGCCGTCAGGTACAATATGTTGGTGAAAGAATAGCCATTACATTCCGTCCCTGACGGGACAGAGCTGTAACAGCAATGCAATCCCATGTCATCCTCCTTTTTTCCTGACTCTCCGGCAGGGTGGGGACTCACAATGACGGCATTCCCTTCTCAGGTAGTTGAGCTTGTCGAAATTGGAGAGGGGTAGGGGGATGAGGAAAATAAATCAGAGTTCAGACAATAATCAGATAAAATCAGAGTTCAGACAAAAGAAAATAAACGCATGAAAAGCGCAGATATACGCAAATCTTTTTTACATTTTTTTGAGCAGAAAGGACATAAAGTTCTTCCTTATGCTCCCATCGTGGTGAAAAACGATCCGACTTTGATGTTCACCAATGCAGGAATGAACCAGTTTAAAGACATATTCTTGGGAAACAGTGTTGCGTCGTGCAGACGGGTTGTGAACAGTCAGAAGTGTTTACGGGTGTCGGGCAAGCATAACGATTTGGAAGAAGTCGGCAAAGACACCTATCATCATACCATGTTCGAGATGCTGGGCAACTGGTCGTTTGGCGATTACTTCAAAGAAGAAGCCATTGCATGGGGATGGTCGTTCTTGACGGAAACGCTTGCCATCAATACGGATAATCTTTACGTGACGGTCTTTGGCGGAGATGAAAACGACGGTACCGAAAAAGATACCGAAACATACAATCTGTGGAAAAACATTGTGCCGGAAGAACGTATTCTGTTTGGCAACAAGAAAGATAATTTCTGGGAAATGGGCGATACCGGTCCTTGCGGACCCTGTTCGGAAATACATGTCGATATTCGCAGCGAAGAAGAAAAGAAACGGGTTTCAGGACGCACGCTTGTCAATAAGGATCATCCACAGGTGATTGAAATATGGAATCTTGTCTTTATTCAGTATCAGCGGTTTTCCGACGGTCATTTGGAACTCCTGCCCGAAAAATATGTGGACACCGGTATGGGATTTGAACGTCTGTGCATGGTGATGCAGAGCAAGCAGTCCAACTACGACACGGATGTTTTTCAGCCGTATATTCAGGAGATAGCAAGGCTGTCGAACAGGGTTTACGGGGAAAATGAATCACAGGATATTGCCATGCGCGTTATTGCCGATCATCTCAGGGCGGTAGCTTTCGCTATCGCCGACGGGCAATTGCCTTCCAACACTGGCGCCGGATATGTAATTCGTCGTATTCTTCGACGCGCCGTTCGTTATGGTTTTACCTTTCTGAACTTTGAACAGCCGTTTATCCATTTGCTGCTTCCCACGCTGGTACAGACGCTTGGAGATTATTTCACCGAAATAAAAAAGCAGGAAACGTTTATCGAAAAGGTAATCAGGGAAGAGGAACAGTCTTTTTTGAGAACCTTAGCTCAGGGCATGCAACGTTTTGAACAATATATTGCGACTCATTCGACTTCCAACGAGGTGGACGGCGATTTTGCTTTTGAGTTGTTTGATACGTATGGTTTTCCCATCGACCTGACGCAATTAATCGCTTCCGAAAAAGGCTACAGCGTTGATATGAAGACTTTCAACAAAGGACTTTCTGCACAAAGAGAGCGTTCGCGGGCGGTTGCCTCTGTGGAAACCGACGATTGGGTAAATGTATCTCCTGTTCAGGAAGAAACTGTTTTTACAGGATACGACAGTTTGTCGACCAACATGCGTATTTTGCGTTATCGGAAAGTTACGACAAACAAAAAACAATGCTATCAGCTTCTGTTTGATAAGACGCCGTTTTATGCAGAAGCAGGCGGACAGTCGGGCGATGTAGGCTGTATTAAATGCGACGGAGAACTCCTGCCCGTGATAGAAACAAAAAAAGAAAATAATCTCCATATTCATGTTACGACATCGTTACCGAAGAACCTGTCGGCGGAATTTACGGCGGAAGTCGACAAAACGCAGCGAACCTTAACCGAAAGCAATCACAGTGCGACGCATCTTTTGCATTTTGCGCTTCGGTCGATTCTGGGGACGCATGTCGAACAAAAAGGTTCTTTTGTCAATGCCGAACGTTTACGTTTCGATTTCTCGCATTTCTCCAAGATGAGCAGGGAAGAAATTCGCGCGACAGAAACGAAAGTCAATCAATTTATTCTTGCCAATATTCCGTTGGACGAACATCGGAATATCCCCATTGCGGAAGCGGAAAAAATGGGAGCTATGGCGTTGTTCGGCGAGAAATATACCGACAGGGTCAGGGTTGTGCAGTTTGGCGACTCGATTGAATTTTGCGGCGGAACCCACGTTCGTGCAACAGGGAATATCGGACTGTTTAAGATTGTGTCGGAAACGGCTGTTGCAGCAGGAATACGTCGTATTGAGGCGGTTACGTCGACAACGGCATTGCGCTATGTCGAAGAAATGGAAGACAGGTTGGAAACCATTAAATCCATGTTGAACAATCCACCGAACAGTCTGGACGCAGTCCGACGACTGATAACCGAAAACGAACAACTGAAAACGGAAACGGAAAAATATCAGCAGGAAAAAACACGTCTGTTAGAAAAATCCTTTGCCGATCAGTTTGAAGTCAGGAAGGATGTACATCTACTGAAATCGATTGGCGAAGAAGATCCGAACCGATTGAAAGATATTGCTTTCAGACTTCGCAATCAGTATACGGACAGCGTTCTGATATTGGGAAGCGTTCACGGAGGAAAGCCGAACCTGATCCTTGCTTTCAGTGATGATCTTGTGAAAAAGGGATGCAATGCTTCGAGCATTATCCGCGAAGTTGCTCCTCTGATACAGGGCGGTGGAGGCGGACAGGCATTCTTAGCTTCGGCAGGAGGAAAAAACGTCAACGGACTTACTGCCGCCGTCGACAAAATCATTGAATTAATCGAACAATAATTCGGATGAAACTATTCAGATATTTGGTTATAGCGGCGGGGATTCTTCTGACATTGTTTTCATGCGGAGAAAAGAACAACATGACGGATGAGGATTTTATTTGGTTTGCGCAGAATATCGAAAAGCAAATCGTCGACAGAAACGAAACGCCGATACGCAATGCTTTTGATTATGATGAGTTTGAAAAGATCGTAACAAAACAAATGGAGATACCTCGCAAACGAAAGAAAGAGGCTTCGGAATTTATTCGAGAACATGTAAATCCTGCATTAACTTTGCTGGAAACGACAATGAATGGAGCGGATTTTCATTTTGTAAAGTTTTATCGCAAAGACAATCAACCGCATATTGTTTTCAGGACTTATATTCACAACGGAGTTTCTCTTGAGGATTGGGTTCTGGGAGTAAAGGACAATCAGATATGTATTTACGATGCTTTCAATATTGTTTCGGGGATCAGTTGGAGTGATGAATGTCGGCAGAAGCTCTGCAATTACCTGGAGTTGTTTACCGACGTCGTCGTGAATACGAATGAACTGATTAACATAAATTACCTTATATCGACCGACAGTTATGCTCAGGCAGACAGTCTGTTGTATTGGGTTATGCCTCAGATGCGGGAGAATATGTATGCACGGACAATGGAAATGAATTTGGCGAGTTTGTCCCGACCCTATAATGACGTGCGGAAATTAGCGGAAGCATTCACAAAAACTTTCCCTGACGAACCTCGAACACCGACTTTTTATTTGATGCAAAGCGGTATCAGACACGGACTTGTCAATGAAACCGTCGAGCATATTCAGACCTTAATCAGTCTGACGGGCGACGATCCAATTTATTATCTTTATCAGGCATGGCTTTTTGAACATACGAATGAACATCAATATGCGTTACAGTCTTTGGACAGCGCCATAAATTATATGCCGCATATTTTTGATTTGTATTTAAACAAGTTGGATATTTATTATGAATACTTTCAATATGAGGAATGTATGGCATTATTGTATCGGATAGATACGTTATTTATGCCGCCCGGAGAAGATGCATCTTTTTTCCGAACGAGCTATCCGCAATTAACGGAACATAAACCATTCAACGAATGGGTGAAGCAAAAAGAAACATCTATGAGTAAATAAATTTAGACACACAAGGGGATGATTATATTGCGTTTTGTAAAGTGTTGGATATAAATAAAATATAAACAAATAAAAAACCGCATTTCTACCTGATTTTTCCAACAAAACAACCGCAGTAGCAATAGAATATCATATAGCTTCCCAACCTCATTACCTCATTAAAATAAAGTATATGAAAGTAGCATACAATAATTTATACATACATTTTGTTTTTACAACTTTTTTTTCTTTTCCACACAAATAACGGTAGAACCATTTATTTACGCTTGTTCGCTTGTTTACCTCATCAGCGTTATACTGCTTTGGACGGTGCGTTGTTTATCGGGAGAATCGGAGCAGGTATAAGACGCTACACAATAATAAACGCCTGCTTCGGCTGCCTCTCCATGATAGGTACCGTCCCATGGAATAAAACTGTCTGTTTTGTAAATCAGTCTTCCCCATCTATCGTAGATGAACATCGAAAAGTTGTTTACAGAAAATTTTATTTCAGGAAGATAACTGTCATTATAGCCGTCTTTGTTGGGCGTGAAAAAGTTAGGTAACGAGAGTTCGCAGGGACAAACTATCTCTGTTGTCTGTTCTGCTTTACAGTCTCTCTGAAAGACAAGCAAGGTATAAACGCCCTCTTTCGAAACATGTATCGTTGGCGTTGTTGCACCTGTACTCCATTGGTAATTTAAGTCTTCTTTATTGGATGACAGTTCCGCACTGCCTTCTTCGCACAGACTGCCCGCAGTATACATTTCCAAACCGGAAATATCTACCAATGAAACATATACCGTATCATTTATTGTACATTCTTTATAGGTGGATGCAACCCAATACGTTCCCGACGATAAAACACGTATGCTGTTGCCTGTTTCTCCTGTATTCCACAAAAAAGTTCCCTTATCAGAAGGCACAAAAAGTATTGTGTCCGAACCGCAAACAAAGATACTGTCTTCCCAGTTGGGACGTATCGACGGCAGGACTGTAATGCTGTCCCTTATTACGCAACTGTCTTTGTAAACCTCCACCCAATAGACGCCGGGAGCATAAACAATACTGTTTGCTGTGGTATCTCCCGTACTCCACAAATAACGGAGACCCGTACCGACTGTATGAGCGGTAAGCAGCAAAGAACTGTCGCACAGCGTAAGCGTGTCTTCCAACATTAAATCAAGCAAAGGATAGACTTCCATTGTATCTTCTATGGTACATTTTCTGTCTGTTACTGCAACACTGTAACTTCCTCCGGAGAATACAAGGCTGCTTTCGGTAGTATCTCCCGTACTCCACAGGTAATGCATACCGGGAGAATTAGCCGAAATCTCTACCGGAAAACCGCATACGCCCAGACTGTCCGGCAATGACAACGAGAAGCGTTCCTGCTGAAACTCATAAGCTCCCATATCCACAATACCATTGTTGTAAAAACGCGGGAGACCGTCCATATCTGTTACAATATGCGATAAATCAGGCAGGCTGTCCTTGCTGAAATGGGCATTACTGCCGGCATTTATTGCAGGACTGCGGCATTGTAAACGATAATCTCCCTGCGAAGTATCCACAAAAAGCGGGTCGCAGTTAAACAAAATACCATTGCCGACAGCTTCCCCACCAACCAAACTATGTGAATACGAAATAGCTGAACTATCATAAAAATTATTACCCACAATAATATCCCTTCCGTTTCCCCAAATAATGCTGTTGCGTACATCCGCTACAGAATTGAAACCAATAACAATTCCTGTTCCCCTCACTATTTGATGCCCAAGAGAATCAATTAAACCGTTATTGCAGGCAATGGTTGCATTGGTTAATACAATAGACGAATTTGTTACAGTCAATCCGGATATATTATTTCCGCAAATAACAATATTGGTTAAAACAGCAGAAGAAGAATCTCTTATTTCCAAGCTGCTATTATTATGATTTGTAACATATATATTGGTTAATATAGCGTTGGAAAAATGTGCTATCACTATTTCTGCTGCGCTTGATGTATAATTATT
>JAISRU010000244.1 GCA_031273515.1 Bacteroidales bacterium
TTTCTATTGATATGAATGTCCTACGGACATTTGAGTTTCCCCGTCAGGGGATACATATCAATAGAAAATGCGATGCCTCCCCAAAACCATATTGTCCGTAGGACATTCACCTGCGACGACCTCTCCAAAAGCAAATACCTACCACGTCATCCTCCTTTTTTCCCTGACGACACGGCAGGGTGGGGACTTACAATGACGGCGTCCGCAGGTAACTTTCAATTCTCCATTAAATAATTCTTCAGCTGATAGACATATACATTCTTCGAGATATTTCCATTGCGCAGTATGTGTAAGGTATCGACTCGACTTATGCGCTCGAAATACAGGGAAATCTCTTCAGGATGCATAAAATCATAGTCGTCTGTTATGTACCATGCATCCATTCCTTTGCTGAAACCTCCGCGTAGAGGATTTATCCATGCGTATTTATGGACGTCTTCTATTGCTCCGATCGTCAATACGCTTCTGTTCGACGGTTTTGCAACGTATCTGTCTAAATTTGCCGCGGGATACCACCGCGATGCTATCACAGGAGCATTACGTTGCATCTTCCCCTGTTTCTCCATCGACTCTGATAAACGGGAAAACGCTTCTCCCGTCTTTTCCCATGCGGACAATTCTATGCTGAAATCAGGTATGTCGTGATCCTTTAGAGACAAAACACCATACCTGTATTGTATGCCGAATAAAACTGCTGCCAATAACAGTATAATCCCCCAGATTTTTGCCTGTATCCACAATCCTTTCCTGCCTTTCTCCCATTTCTCTGTGATAAAGACTGCTACAGGGAAAATCAATGCAGTATATCCGGGAGCGCTCCAATGCGGTAAAATGCTGCGGAATAAAGAGAAAAACAAAAACATCAACACTAACGGAATCCCCGTACAGTAAAAGAAACGACTGTAATTCGACATGCGGCTCTTTCGGAACAGGGAAAGGAAAAAGACATAATAAATCATCCCGAAAAGAAACGGATTATTGTACAGAAAACTCCCCGTCAATTCCCGACCAAAACAGGAAAAACAAACTTCCGAAAACAAACTCAGCCGACCTCCATGAAACACAAAACTGATGAAATCGTTCTTCATATTCCAGTAAAAGACAGGCAACAAACAAATCAGTGAAATCACAACGGCAAGATACAACTGCCATTTCTTCAGCCAGCATCTTTGGAAGAAAACAATATACATTCCGATGCCCGTCCACAGAAAAACAGCGGTATATTTCGACAATAAAGCGCATCCGATACACAACCCCAACAAAAGCAGTCTGTTTGACTTTTGTTTTGTGGGTTCTCCGCTGAAAATCGAAACGGCTATCCGTAAACTCATCAGCCAGAAAAACAGCAAAGGCGCATCGGGTAAAATAAATGTTCCGGCAAGCAGCGACACATAAGGAGAAATACAAAAAAGAAACGCCGCCGTAAATCCTGCTCGACTGCCATGTATCTGTTCCCCGATCTTGAAAACCAGCATCAAGTTGATACTCCCCAAGACAATCGCCCCTAAACGGATAAAAAAATCCGAATCGAGCAATACATTCAGTGTTGTCAGTTGTATCAGCCAGCCCGTCATGGGAGGATGATCGAAATGACTGAAATCGGGAAACAAAGCAAATAATCGATAATAGACTTCATCATTGGTCAATTCTATATTCGCCCCGACAAAGGCTCGAATGATAATCGAACAAAACAAAAGAACAACAAACTGTATTCGGTAGGGCTTCCCCAGAAACGTTTTGATGCGCTGTCTGTACCGATTTCGTTTTCTGTAATAAAGTCCGAAGCCGATCAGCAGGAATATCCCCAAGACGGCAGTTCGTTTTAAACAGGTAAGTCCCCGATTGACTGCGTAACGGGATGTGTTCACCACACAGGGACTATCCGAAAGAACAACAGGATTGAAAAGATATAAATTGCTGTCTTTGTCTTCTATTTCTATTCGGATGTAAGTGTCTGTTGTGTCGAAAATGTATGCCGCCGACCGACTTAAAAGCGTTGTATCTTTCAGTTTACCACCCTGTCCGACGAACCGAATTACCGAAACAAGCGTATCCAACTCAACCCAAAGCGTATCTCCTTGCATGCTGATCGACGTCGGATGAACTAAATTCGCATTACGCTCTGTTTTCACCCGATAACTTTCGTCCGGTTTAAGATGAACTTTTACGCCATAATGTTTGCCTGCCTTCAGGGTCTGAATAATATCGTAACGGGCAAGAGATGAGGTATTGACTACGGTCAGATTGACGCTCACCTCGTCCATTTTATTCAATTTATGCATGTCGTCATTGGCGAGCAGGACAGCATAGTATCCCGAAGACAAAGCGCTGTCCCAGTGTCCGACGGAAGTCCGATAATGATTTAAAACCTCAATAGCATCGTAATTGGAAAGAATCGAAAAGTCGGCTTCCTCAAATCCATTGGCGAATTTGGGATGATTGACGGTCAAAAATCCCGTTGTACTTCTCAGATGATTCAACACATATTGTTTATGACTCAAGGTTTGAAAAAAGAAGAAATCCAACCATGAAACTTTCTCCGCTCCCAAACACAAATGATGCCTCTTCTTGACATTGAACCCATGTTCGTAAACAGGGATCGAAGCAATATTCTCCTTGTCAACATACGTAATTTTCTGATAATTCGAGATGCCTATATGCGTATATCCCATTTGCTGATAGCGTTCAAAGATACTGTCGATATTGGTATGTTTTCCGTCGGTGAAGCCGCCCCAGCTGCGACTGTGCGCATGAAAATTGGCAATCATCCACGAAGTATCCATCTCCTGATAGGGATTGTAATACCTGTTTCCCGCAAATGGTTTCGGTTCGGAAAAATCATATATCGGCGACACAAAATAAGGTATGAACAGCAGAATTACCGCCGACAAAATCAAAGTCAGCAGTCCATAGAACCCGTATTTTATTCGTTTACGATTTTTCGACATGCTTTTCAGTGTATTGTTTCGGCTTCAATCCGAACATAATCGACCATCATATCCATAAACTTCTGCAAAGAAGGCGTAACAAGCAGCTTGAGTGTAAAAGGCATATCTAATTTTGTTTCTGCTTCCAATTCGCAATTGTTTTCTGCTGTTGGAGAGATGAAAAACCGAATGGATACCGCTTTGAGCATAGTATTTCCTATGTCATAAGTTACGGAAGTACATGGGATTTGTTCCTGTATATTGATTTTGATTTGTCCAAGTCCCTCGATTGCAAAAGAACAGCTGTCTTGAGTTGCTTCCCATTGCTTGATTTTATCGGCAGGCATGTATTTTGCGATATTATTGCAATTTGTCAGCAGATCAAAGACGCGGTTTTCGTCTGCGATTATCTTTACTTTTTTACTTTTTAGTTCCATGTTTATTTAAATTGTTCTGCCCATGCGGCAGGGTCTTTGCTCCATTGGTCGAGCGTTTGTGTTTCATTTGTCTGAATATATCCTTCCAGAGCGGCTTCCTGTACCAAGACGGCATAATCGGTCAGCGTATGCAATGGCAGACCAACTTCTTCAAACCGCTGATTGGCAATCGGTAAATTGTAGGTGAAGATCGCCGCCATGCCTTGCAGAACACAACCCATCTCCTTGAGTACCTGAGCAACTTTCAGACTGCTTTGTCCGGTAGATACCAAATCTTCGACGATTGTTACTTTTTGTTTGGGGTATACGACTCCTTCCACGATATTGGTCAGCCCGTGCTTTTTTTCTTCGCTGCGGACATACACAAAAGGCAACCCCAGACGTTCTGCCACTAAAACGCCTTGAGCGATAGCTCCTGTAGCCACTCCTGCAATCACTTCGGTATCGGGATAGTGTTTGGTGATGATTTCCGCAAGACCGTCGCGAATAAAAGTGCGGACATCCGGATAGGAGAGCGTTTTACGATTATCGCAGTAAATGGGCGACTTTAATCCCGACGCCCATGTAAAAGGTTGCGTTGGATTGAGCTTTACCGCTTTGATTTTCAATAAATGTCGGGCGCAATTTTTAGATAATTCCATTCGTTATGATTTAAATTTTTCAAATGCAAAGATATAATCTTTTTTACAATCAACAAGTTTTGTCCGTAATAAAAGACAAACACATTGACACAACGCTTATAAACGACAGAAATTGTTTTCCCTTTCATTCCGATTTAGATATGCACGGACTTCTTACCACATTTTTGTCGGGGGATGAGTCTGTATGGATTACGTACAAAAATCGTCGGGAGGAAGTCAGGATTTGGGACAGACTGAGATTTTTCTTTCTATTTCATAAGGCGGCGGGAGGTCTTGTTATAAAAGAAGATGCGTTGTTGAGTATCTTTCGTTTCGGTTGTTGGGATTTACCAAAGGGACATGTCGAAACAGGCGAAAAAGACAGCGTTGCAGCCATGCGGGAAGTTAGGGAAGAAACAGGCATTTCCCGTCTTTTGATTACCGAAGATTTAGACTATACGCATCATATTTATCCTTTAGAGGATCGATTTGTCCTGAAAGAGACCCATTGGTACAAAATGCAGACTTCCGACAACAACAAACCTGTTCCTCAAAAGGAAGAAGCAATTGAAGACGTCCGGTGGATACCTCTGAAAAACATAGACCTCATTCTACAAAACACCTATCCCTCGTTGATTGATTTATTGAAAAGATTATTGTCTGAACTCTAATTTATATTTCGACTACGCTCAATATCCATCTGATTAAATGATTGACATGATTTTCGTTTACCCGTCATTGCGAATTGCGAGGTACGAGCAATGTGGCAATTCAGAAATTGTCTAAATCAGGATTTAACTTAGCACACAGATGACACAGATTGAACAGATGAACACAGATTTTTTATTACACAGATATCCACAGAGAAAAATCATGTTAATCTTTTAATCCTGTAAATCCTGATTCAGACAATGGGAAGCAATGACGGCGTGGGTATTTGCGTCCGTATGGCATTATCAATTATCAATTATCAATTATTTGCGTCCGAAGGCTCATTTTCAATTTTCAATTTTCAATTTTCAATTTATTTATACTTGTCTACTTGTTCACTTGTTCACTCGTCCACTACAAGGAAAATATCCCTATTAATGATGACTGAATACCCAGTAAAATCACCATTAATAGGGATAGGTTGAATGTTTAGAAACGTCTACTTTTGCAACAGTAGTAAAGTCATCAATGTGATATAAATAAACTAACAAGATACGATGAAAGTACAAAAGATAGTTTTTGCTTTTTGTTTTTGTATAAGTATGTTGAATATGACGACATACGCTCAGAAAAAGAAACAGACAAATCGTTCCGATACGCT
>JAISRU010000256.1 GCA_031273515.1 Bacteroidales bacterium
GCTTATTGGAATATCATTGTCCGACATGAAGCCTGTATGAGAAGAGGACTTAAACCCGAAGATTTTCCCTACCAGGATTTTCTCAATGCGTGTCGGGAATATGGATTAAGCGAAGAACCCAAAAGAATTATTCAGACGCTCAACGGAGAACTGACCGCCGCTCACCAGGAACTCAATAGAATACATAATCTGCGGTCCTATAGACTGATACAACTTCTTGTGAAATCAATAAAACGGGTTTTCAGGATTGTTTAAATCAGAATTCACAGGATTTCAGGATTAGCAGGATTTTTGTAGAAACGTAATGTATTGTGTCTTTTCTCGTCCAGTTCTATAGTCGGATTATGTAGCTTCCCTTTTGAATTATGTAGCTTCCCTTTTGAATTATGTAGCTTCCCTTTTGGATTATGTAGCTACACTTTTGGATTATGTAGCTACACTTTTGAATTATGTAGCTACACTTTTGGATTATGTAGCTACACTTTTGGATTATGTAGCTACACAATGGGATTATTTACTTCTATAACCGGATTATCTACGTAGATAATTGGTTGAAAAGCGCTCATTATCGTTTATTTCTACCAAGCGTCCGTCTCTACTAATAATCATGTCAATCATTCTAATCAGATGGATATTGAGCGTATTTCGGCTATGCTCAATATCAAGCCGAAATATAAATCACAGTTCAGACAAATTCAATTTTCCATTTTCAATTAAAATAATAATGTGTTGATCGTTGCGTTTAGTATTTCGTAATTGACCGACAATATTGGTCTGCATCATTTATTACAGTAAAACAGAAATTAAACAAACAGAATGAAATTATTGGAAGGAACAACAGCCCTGATAACAGGAGCTTCGCGCGGAATAGGAAAAGAAATTGCCGTTGTTTTTGCTCAACACGGCGCAAATGTCGCTTTTACGGATATTCGAGATGACGAAAATGCCCGTTTGGTGGAATCTACTCTGCTGACGTATGGCGTAAAAGCGAAATTCTATGTTTCCGACGCCTCTTCTTTTACCTCGTCGGAAGAGACGGCTAAGCAGGTTGCAGAAGATTTCGGTCGTATTGATATTTTAGTGAATAATGCCGGTATCACTCGGGATAATCTGCTCCTGCGGATGAGCGAAGAAGATTTTGACGCTGTATTGAAAGTCAATCTGAAATCGGTATTCAATCTGACCAAAGCTGTGCAACCCTATATGTTGAAACAACGCAAAGGCTCGATTATCAACATGAGTTCGATCGTGGGATTGCAGGGAAATGCGGGTCAGGCAAATTATGCGGCGTCGAAAGCGGGCATGATCGGATTTACGAAATCTATCGCCAAAGAGTTAGGTTCGCGAAACATCCGCTGCAATGCGATTGCTCCCGGATTTATCGAAACTGAAATGACCCACGTTCTCGACGAAGAAGTTCGTAAGACATGGATACAGCGTATTCCTTTGCGTCGCGCAGGTTCGACAAAAGATGTTGCTGAAACAGCGGTGTATCTGGCGTCGGACTTGTCAGGATACATTACCGGACAGGTGATAAGCTGCGACGGCGGAATGTATATGTGATGCGACACAGTGATCAACAAAACAGGTCGTACAACTCCGACACAGACAGATAAATAGAATAAATCCTTAAAAACAAACACAATATGGATATATCAATTGTAATACCTTTACTCAACGAAGAAGAATCTTTGCCGGAACTTTCCGCATGGATCCGCAGCGTTATGGAAGAACACAAATTCACCTACGAAATTATTTTTGTAGACGACGGAAGCTCTGATAAATCATGGAAAGTGATTGAAGATTTGCATCGTGAAAATCCTTTTGTACAGGGTATTCGTTTTCGGAGGAATTATGGGAAGTCGGCAGCTCTGAATGTGGGATTTGAACAGGCTCAAGGCGATGTGGTCATCACTATGGACGCCGACTTACAGGATTCTCCCGATGAAATACCCGAACTCTATCGCATGATCAAAGAAGACGGATACGATTTGGTTTCGGGATGGAAGAAAGTCCGTTATGATTCTGCCGTTGCGAAAAACATTCCGTCTAAATTCTTCAACTGGACAACGCGGAGAATATCCAAAATCAAACTGCATGATTTCAACTGCGGACTAAAAGCCTATCGAAACGATGTAGTGAAATCAATCGAAGTCTATGGAGAGATGCATCGTTATATACCTGTAATCGCGAAATGGGCGGGCTTTACCAACATCGGTGAGAAAACAGTGAAACACAGAAAACGCAAATTCGGGACTACAAAATTCGGATGGAGTCGGTTTATCAACGGATTTTTAGACTTGATTTCCATTTCCTTTGTTTCCAAATTCGGAAAAAAGCCCATGCACTTTTTCGGTCTGTTAGGAACTTTCGCTTTCTTATTCGGTTTTATGATCACCGCATGGCTGATTATTGAGAAAGTAACCCATTTGTATACCGACCTCGAACACTATCGACAGGTTACCGATCAACCTTTGTTCTATCTTGCTTTGCTGGCAATGATTTTCGGATTGCAGTTGTTTCTCGCCGGATTTCTGGGAGAGATGATTTCCCGCAATTCTTCCGAACGAAACAAATACATCGTCAGAGAAAGAATACTTTAAACTCGACATGACAATCCGAATTGCCACGTCGATCCTTGCAATGACGTTGATAATAAAGGAAATGGAAAGTACAAACAGACGAAATAAAACATGGAAACAAGTTTAGCAATTGCGCTGACGATTACCCTTATTGCGGGTCTTTTACTGATACGGTTTAATTCGGTATCGTCTCCAAGCGCAAAATACAGGAAAATGATTGAGGCTGTCCGTTTCGACACAGAGACCGTTCTCACAGAAGAAGAACTGACCCGAAGACTTCAGACCCTGCATTTAGACCATTATAGGACGAAGCTATATCCTTTGCTCAGGCAGGAAATTGTCTATAAAATCGAACCTTGTCCTGAAGACACATTGAAAACAGGCGCATCCAGAACAGGAGGACGTCCTGATTTGCCTCCCGACACAGTGATTGCCGAAGACCTGTTCTTTTTGGCTCAGTTCAATTGTCAAGACCTGAAACAAAACGACAAACAAAATCTTTTCCCCAACAAAGGAATGCTGTATTTCTTTTTGAATCCGCACAACAAGCGTTTAAATCGACCGGATACTGTTAGAGTCTATTACAATTCTTCGTCCGACAATCTGGTTTCTCGGACAGACATTGCTCCTTTGCCTGATATCATTCCCGGACAAATCTGTTTTTTTCAGGCGGTAAGTCTGCCTCAATACGATACCGATATTATCCAAAACATGCTCCATGACTACGAAATGGACGGGTATTTCAAAATGACTAACAGAGAACAGTGTCATAAATTATTGGGGTATCCCGATACAATCACAGATAATTTTGATTTGGGAGAAGATAAGGTTTTATTGATGCAGTCGGACAGTGATTCTGCCGTCGGTCTGCAATGGGGGAATATGGGCAGACTCTTTGTTTTTATTGATAAAGATAAACTTCGTCGTTTACAGTTCGACGAAACAGAAACCTTTGTACAGTCTTACGAATAATCATGTCCATCAGTTAATCAGATGGTTATTGAGCGTATTTCGGCTATGCTCAATAACAAGCCGAAATATAAATCAGCGTTCAAGACAATCATCACTCGTTCACTTGTCCACTTGTTCACTTGTCCACTTGTTTACTTGTCCACCAATAAATCACAGTTCGGACAATAATCACCGTCGGACGGCGTTTTCAGAGAAATTTTAACGTCATGGAAAATCTGCATACAGATTATTACGATATCACTTCTTATCATACCGACTTTACGCGACAGATGACCCCAGTGTCGCTATTTTGTTTCTTGCAGGAAAGCGCATGGAGACATGCTCAATCGAAAGGCTTCGGGTGGCATGATCTGGCTCAAAAGCAACAATTCTGGATCGTGGCAAAGATACATGCTATTATTCATCACATGCCCGCATGGACAGAACGAATACGTCTGGAAACATGGGGTAAACAACCGGAACTGTTGACCGCTTTCCGCGATTTTGAGCTTTTTGACAACAAAAATACCTTGCTTATTTCTGCATCTTCTTCGTGGCATATTCTGGACATGCAGCATCATAAGCCTGTGTCTATGGAGGATTTCGTAACTGACTTTCCCATTATTCCCAACAGACATGCCATTGAGCAAAAACCTCAGAAAATCAAGTTGCCTGCCATAGCGCCTGTTTCTGGGGATTCCTTTGCTGTTCTGCCGGGCGATATCGATATGAATGGACATGTAAATAATACTCGATATATACAGTGGGCGACCGATTCTATCCCTTTTTCCTTCCAACAGACGCATTTTCTGTCAGAAATCAATGTTAATTTTATTTCGGAGGCTCAGATCGACAATCAATGTTATATAAATACATATCAGGAGGATACAATGTTTTATCATGCCATACTGTCTCGAAAAGACGACAGAGCGCTTTCGCTGATACAAAGCCAATGGAGACCTCTAAAGTGAAAATATTGACGCTGACTGCTAATCAATTAGAAAAATAAGTTTATTTTTTCATGCATTTTTCTCATGCAATTGATGCGAATGTATTGAAAATATTTTATCTTTGCCTGATTATTTATTGAACGTTTCGTAAAAAGAAGGTGTTATGCATGAATTAGAAAATGAGGGAACTATTGAGAACAAAGAAGGAATGGAAAAGAATGAAATCGTATCAAGATCGGTTCGAGCGGGAAAAAGGACATACTTTTTCGATTTGAAGACGTCGAAAAAAGATGAACTCTACCTGACTATTACAGAGAGTAAGCGTCGTTTCAATGAAGCAAACGGTACTTATTTCTACGAGAAACACAAAGTATTCCTGTTAGAACAGGATGTGAAAAGTTTTCATTCGGAATTGGGGAAGATAATCGATTTTATAGAGGCAAATCCGCATCTGACAATGTCGGACAAAAACAAAGAATTCGACATCAATTCGGATAGCGAGAGTCTCTATTAATGAATTTACTGTTGGTAGATGAATAAAGTCAGCGTTATCATAAAGAGGGAATATCTGCATGTTATCAAGAAGAAATCTTTCTTGATAATGACTGTTTTGGGTCCTGTTTTACTTGCCGCTTTAATAATTGTGCCTGCATTGGTAACATTATATGGAACGGAGAAAACAGTGATCGCCGTTTTGGATGAAACAAAAATCTTTTCCAAACTCAACAGTCCGAACGACAAAGATATCAGCTATGTCTATGTAAAGGGAACTCCGGATGAAAGGAAACAAGACATTATCGACAAAAAATATACGGCTTTGTTGTATATTCCTGACAATCCCTACACGATTGCGGGCATGATATACGCTACATCTACTTTGAATACAGGCGTTATTTCCAATGTGCTTGCCGCCTTAAAACGAAACATGTCTCATGAAATTTTAATTCACAATTTCAATATAGATCAGGATTCATTGGATACCTATATCAACGAGCAAACCAATTCAATTAATCTTGGCTATACCCATATTGACAAAGACGGCAACGAAGAAACAAAAGATTCTTTTAATCGTGCCATTCAGTTTGCCGTTGGTATTGTTGCAGGCATCCTGATTTATCTTTTCATTTTCATGTACGGTTCAATGGTATTGAGAGGCGTGCTGGAAGAAAAAAGCAATCGAATTGTCGAAATTATGGTTTCTTCCGTCAAACCGATACAACTGATGATTGGCAAAATCACGGGCGTTGTGCTTATCGGACTGACCCAGATAATCGTGTGGATAGTCTTAACCGGAGTCATTGTCCTTATTTTTCAGCTAAACATGCCGTCTCTTATCGACGGGGAACAGGTGAATGCAACGGCAATCATGCAGACTGTCCCGCAGCGTGCGGCGATGACAGATCCGTCGGCTATTTATGCTCTTGCGGAACAATCGGAAGCGGGTCAGGTGATGAATGCTTTGTCTGAAATTGACTTCGTCCGACTGATCATTTTGTTCCTGTTCTATTTCATGGGAGGATATTTTTTATATGCCACCCTCTATGCTGCTGTCGGATCGGCAGTAGATAACGACACCGATACGCAACAATTTTTATTACCCTTATCTCTTCCGTTGCTTTTGACGCTTATTTTGTCCACCTTTGTTGCGGACAATCCCGATGGACAGGTTGCATTTTGGCTGTCGATTATACCTTTTACGTCGCCTGTTTCGATGCTGATGCGGTTGCCGGCAGGAAGTGAAGTTGTCCCGACATGGGAACTTTTGTTATCATGCAGTATCTTATTGCTGACCTGCATTGCTTCGGCATGGGTTGCCGCAAAAATTTATCGGACAGGCATTCTGATGTATGGCAAAAAAATATCGTACAAAGAACTGTGGAAATGGCTACGCTATAAGAACTAAACAGATCGAAAGAAAAATCAATGTAAAGAATATAATAATTGTAACATAAATAAAAAAGTAAATAAAATGACAGAGAATTTAAAAAGAACAATGAGAGACAATCCGGCAATGCGCTGGTTTGCGTTAGTATTATTGGCGCTTGCCATGTTTTGTGCGTATATCTTTATGGATATACTTTCACCGGTTAAATCGTTGCTTGAGACGACCGACTATCTAAAATGGGATTCCGAAGCCTTTGGCACTTATGCGGGATCTGAGACATTTTTAAATGTCTTTATCTTTTTTCTGATTTTTGCGGGGATTATTTTGGATAAAATGGGGGTCCGTTTTACGGCACTTTTATCGGGAGGAGTGATGATTATCGGAGCGGCTATTAATTGGTATGCTGTAACCGAAATGTTTCAAGGTTCAGGTTTGGACAGATGGTTCACCAATAATTTGAACTATATTCCCGGATTTGATGAATTAGGGGTATCTCCATTTTACAGAGGAATGCCTGCGTCAGCCAAGTTTTCTGCTGTCGGATTTATGGTTTTCGGCTGCGGCGTTGAAATGGCAGGAATTACCGTTTCTCGAGGTATTGTAAAATGGTTTAGAGGTAAAGAAATGGCTTTGGCAATGGGTTCGGAAATGGCTTTGGCACGTTTGGGTGTTGCCACTTGTATGATTTTTTCTCCCCTTATCGCCAGAGCCGACATTCTCGGCGGAGCTAATGTATCTCACTCCGTAGCTTTTGGCGTCATTCTTTTGATGATTGCCCTGTTGATGTTCCTCGTATATTTCTTTATGGATAAGAAATTGGATGCGCAAACAGGCGAAGCAGAAGAAAAAGACGATCCATTCAAGATTTCCGACCTTGGCAAAATCTTATCAAGTTGGGGGTTCTGGTTAGTGGCTTTACTTTGTGTATTGTACTATTCTGCTATTTTCCCATTCCAGAAATATGCGGTGAATATGTTGGAATGCAATCTTCCTTTTCCTGATCAGGCGCCGGAAACGATTTCATTATTAGGCATGTCTTTTGCCGCTTCGACGGTGGGTATAATTTCATACGTCTTAATGTTGATTGTTGCGGCAACATCGTTTATCAGTAATTTCCAGAAGAAGAATATAAAGATCACACTATTGGTAACTTCTGTGATATTCTTAATTATCTACTGTGTTGTTGCGACCAAACGCGCCTCTGCAGAAGCCATTTTTGCTGTCTTTCCCTTATTGGCAGTAGGAATTACTCCTATTCTGGGGAACTTTATCGATAAAAAAGGAAAAGCAGCTTCTATGTTGATGTTAGGGTCTATTTTGTTGATTCTTTGCCATCTGACGTTTGCTTTCATTTTGCCGCTCTTCAAAGGACAGGAAATGGGTGGAGTAATATTGGCATTTGCGACGATCTTAGTCCTTGGAGCTTCATTTTCTTTAGTTCCTGCCTCTTTGTGGCCATCCGTCCCGAAATTGGTGGACAACAAAGTAATTGGTTCGGCTTATGCTTTAATTTTCTGGATACAAAACATTGGTCTGTGGCTTTTCCCTTTGCTGATAGGTAAAATTCTTAAAGCGTCAAACAGCGATTTAGCGCAAGAAGTAGAAAAAGGTACGCTTAGCGCAAAAGATGCTGCAATCATGTACGACTATACCAATCCTTTGTTGATGTTGGCATTACTTGGTGTTGCGGCATTGGTTCTGGGGATTGTCTTAAAGGCGTGGGACAAAAAGAAAAAACTTGGCTTGGA
>JAISRU010000268.1 GCA_031273515.1 Bacteroidales bacterium
CAATAATTCCTGTAAAGTATGCGTCTCCAAAATTGCGCTCGACTTTACATAAAGTCCCCACCCTATCGCCGTTACCAACAAAAACGACATTAGTACAAGGAAAAACATGAATCCTCCTGCCACTTTATCCTGTATCAATCTGTATTTCATAATCCGTATCTGTTTTTTAATTGAGAATTGCCTGAGGATGATTATTTTTTGCACACAGATAACACTGATTAAACAGATTTACACAGATTTTCTTTCTGCGGGATTCTGCGGAAAAAAAATAATCGTCCGTATGGCATGACTAAAGATTCTCAATTCTCAATTGAAGGAACGTTTTCCTGTTCTGTTTCTTCGTCGAAGGTCAATAAATTGTGTTCGTACAGGAGATTGTACCATGTAAACAGTTTCTTCATATCCGAAACATGGACTTTCTCTCTATCGTATTCGGGGATGATTTCTTCCATATACTTTTTCAGACCGGCATTGTCGAACTTTGCGAGGTCTGATATTTTAGTATTGCCCGTAAAATCGGATATTCTTTTCAAGACTTTCCTCAATGGCAATTCCTCGTCGTTTGTGTAGATGCATATATTGTCCAAAGCGCTGGCTCGCATGGATACAAAGACAGGAATACGGGTTTTATCCGTCAGCGATTCTACGACGATACTCTGTTTACCCTGTGAAACTAATTTATACAGTCCCTGTTTTCCGGGAATGGCTAAGATTTCTTTTAAGTTCATTTAAATATATATATGTTTTCGTTGTATGAAAAATAAATTTCTGTTCAAGTAAAGACGAATGGTATTATTTCATTGATAATCGGTTATAAATTTCAAGATTTCGGTGTATTGAGAAGGTTCGAAAAAAGTATAATCATTATTTCTTTTAAACCATGTCATTTGTCTTTTAGCATAACGGCGCGTATTTGTTTTTATTTTTTCGACGCTTGTTTCCAACGAACATTTTCCTGAAAGATAATCAAACAATTCTTTATAGCCGACCGTATTAAGAGCGTTCAGACCTTTGTAAGGCAATAAAGAACGAACTTCTTCGAGCAAACCTTTTTCCATCATGGCATGGGTACGAAGATTAATTCTGTCGTTCAGGACGGGTCGCGGAAGCGTCAGGGCAATACGGACAATGTCGAAATTTCGGTTGATTTTTTCCTGTGTTCTCAATGATGAGTACGGTTTACTTGTCTGGATACAAACTTCCAAAGCTCTCAGGATGCGTTTGGGATTTTGCCTGTCCACAGCGTTGTAATAGGTTGGGTCAAGACGTCGTAATTCTTCCGACAAAGCAGACAAACCTTCTGTTTCCATGCGTTTTTCCAGACTCTCCCGAAGTTCTACATCGACGTCAGGAAGATCATCGATACCGAAACAAACGGCGTCGATATACAGACCGCTTCCTCCGGCGAGGATCACAAAAGGATAACGTTCAAACAATTTATCCAAGAGCCTTATTGACTGTTGTTCATAAGCATACACATTATAATAGTCGCTCACAGACAAATGACCTATAAAATGATGCGTAATTCCTTCCCGTTCTTCGATCGATGGCGCCGCCGTTCCGATAACGGTCTCCTTATAAAACTGACGTGCATCGGCAGACAGAATTTCAGTCTTCAATTCTTTCGCCATTCGGACAGCAAACGAGGTTTTTCCCACAGCAGTAGGTCCTGCGATAACGATGAGTTTATTTCTTTTCAAGGACAATTACAATTCAATATCGTTACTTAGCGATTGAAAATCATCTTCATCGTAATAATCTTTTTCGTCTTCCTCGTCGAGTATTTCATTTGATTTGAGTAGATCCTCCAAATTGTTCTCTATAGACACAGAAGCAGTTTTGAGCATCTCGCCCGCAGACGCAGTGCAACGCGGATAACTGATCCCCTTCGTACTGTTGAATGTCTTCAGAAGTTCGATATAGAAAGTTTTCATATTCAAGAAATCATATTCATAAATCAAACGCTGATGAGGATCGTCTATCACATCTCGGAGATGAGTCTTGGACATAATTGCTTTCTTTTTAACTCTCTGATCATCCTCGTTTTCTTCATCGTCATTCATATCAATGAGCGTGATTTCTACTTGTTTATCCCATTTTCTGTCGCAGATATAAAACGAAGCAAGTTCTTTGTTTTCCAAACCCGCGATACTCCCGACAATCACATTATGAAAGTCTTTGAATGTCTGCTTTGCCAGTATTTCATAATCCCGTACAAAACCATCTACATCATCAAATATCAACCTAAATTTATATGCGTACATTGTTTCTATTTTCTGTTTTTCTTTTTATTTAAGTATCCTGTTAATCCGTATTTGTTTGAACAAGCATGTTTTCCAGAGACAAGTCAGGAAGATGAAAAGCGCTCAATACACAGCATATAGCAGTATATAAAGTTTGGCGTTTGTCTGCATTTTCCCAACAGTCGTCTTTAAAGCCATGCGTTTTGTTTCCGTCTGCAAAATTACATGATTTTTTTGGAATAACATACAACGAACAAAAATAATTGAGAATTTTTAATCATGCCATACGGAAGATGAACGACAACCGTAGCAAACACCGCATCCACTTACGCTTAATCCTCCCCGACAGACTTAGTCAAAAGGAGCAACGGAATACGATTTGTCGCCTGTTTAATTCTTTCAATGATTTCTTTTT
>JAISRU010000247.1 GCA_031273515.1 Bacteroidales bacterium
ATACAGAGTTCATGGCTTTGTTTCGTCTGAAAAGCAACGAGCTGTCCATCAATATAAATAAAATAACGGAACGCGCCGAGAAAGCAAAACTAAAAATGAAGAAACTCTCGGACGAATAAAAATTCTTATTGTCTGAACTCTGATTATTTTTGTTCGAACTCTGATTTATCTGATTAACATGATTTTCTTTTTATCTGTGTGCTAAAAATAATCATTCGAATGACATGAATAAAAATCCTGATTCAGACAATTTCTGGATTGCCACATTCCGCTCATTTCGACAAACTCAATGACCGCAATTCGCAATGATGGGAAGGTTGTTTGCGTCGCTTTGGGTCATTTTCAATTTTCAATTATTTTGTGTACTTTTGCAGTCGGCAGTTGAAATAGAAGAAAAAATAGCGTATGATGAATTTAGACGAATTTAAAGCAATCGTTCTTTTGAATGAACAATTAGAACTCATCCCCGAAGAACTCAAACAGGTAGAAGACAGTTATCATTTTTTGTTGTCGTTCGCACGCAAAAAGGTAATCTATGGGATTAATACGGGCTTTGGTCCGATGGCACAGTACAAAATATCCGACGAAGATGTTTTAAATCTGCAATATAATATTATCCGTTCTCATTCCAGCGGCGCAGGACGACCCTTAGATGAAATATATGTCAAAGCCGCTATGCTCTGCCGATACCGTACCTTTATCGCAGGAAAATCGGGCGTGCATCCCGATACGGTCTTGCTCTTGAAGGAATTTATCAACAGAGGCATTTATCCCTGTATCCCCGAACATGGTAGCGTCGGGTCGAGCGGAGATCTGGTTCAGCTATCTCATCTGGCGCTAACCCTGATCGGAGAAGGTGAAGTGTTCTACAAAGGAACTAAACAAAATACGGCGGAAGTCCTGAAAACTGAAAATCTTTCTCCTCTGTCAATGTATCTCAGAGAAGGACTTGCTCTGGCTAACGGAACCGCTTTTATGACAGGCATCGGTCTGGTTAATCTGATATATGCTGAAAAATTACTCCAATGGAGCATTATTACTTCCGCTTTAATGAATGAAATCGCTTCTTCGTATGATGATTTTCTATCGGTGGAACTTAATCATGCCAAACTGCATTACGGTCAGCAGCGGATTGCACAACTGATGCGGCAAATTCTTGGAGAAAGTCAGCGTATGCTCAATCGACAAAAAGAATTATACGAAAAAGAAACACAGGAAACTGTTTTTCGACATAAAGTTCAACCGTATTATTCGCTTCGTTGCGTCCCTCAGATATTAGGACCTGTCTTGGACGAATTAGTCAATGCCGAAAATGTACTGATCAATGAACTTAATTCCGTGGACGATAATCCGATTGTGGACAAAGATACAAAATCGGTGTATCATGGCGGGAATTTTCACGGAGATTACGTCGCTTACGAAATGGATAAACTCAAAACAGGTATTACCAAACTGACTATGCTCGCAGAACGTCAGCTCAACTATCTGCTGCATGATAAAATCAACGGTATTCTGCCTCCTTTTCTCAATCTCGGCAATCTTGGACTCAACTACGGTCTGCAGGGAACTCAGTTTACCGCCACCTCTACTACAGCCGAATGTCAAACATTGTCCAATCCCATGTATGTACACAGTATTCCTAATAATAATGACAATCAGGATATTGTCAGCATGGGAACCAATGCGGCGCTAATAACAAAACAGGTTATCGAAAATTCGTTTCAGGTCATCTCCATTCATGCCATTGCCCTGGTTCAGGCGGTCGATTATCTGAATATAAAAGAAAAACTGTCCCCGATAACAGGACACTTTTATACACAGATACGCGAAATTATTCCGCTCTTTATTCAGGATACACCCAAATACAAGGCAATAGAACAAATCGTATCTTTGCTCAAGAAAGAAAATCCGCCTGTAGAAATATAAAATCAAACTAAATCAAATCAAGAAATAAATGAATTACGCATTAGTAACAGGAGCTTCCCGAGGAATAGGTCGGGCAATAGCAATAGAATTATCGAAGTCAGGTTATGCCGTACTGATTAATTACCTCGCAGGTCGACAAGCGGCAGAGGAAACAAAATCCATGATAGAACAACAGGGAGGCGTCGCCGATTTGCTGCAGTTCAACGTAGCCGACAAACAGGAAGTCGATACGGCGCTGACCGCATGGACAGATACGCATCCGAATGATTTTATTGCCGTATTGGTCAATAATGCAGGCATACGCCAAGACGCTTTGATGATTTTCATGCAGGATGAACAATGGTCGAACGTTATCGATACCAATTTAAACAGTGTTTTCCATGTAACCCGAAAAGTGTTGAAAGATATGCTCTCAAAACGATTTGGACGGATTATCAATGTAGTTTCGCTTTCGGGACTGAAAGGATTACCCGGACAAACCAACTATTCTGCGGCTAAAGCAGGCGTTATCGGAGCGACTAAAGCGCTGGCTCAGGAAGTCGCCGCCCGTAAAGTGACGGTGAATGCCGTAGCTCCCGGATTTATCGACACCGATATGACTAAAGACATCGACGAAAATACACTCAAAACAATGATCCCTGTCGGACGCTTCGGAAAACCGGAAGAAGTAGCGGCAGTAGTTGCTTTCCTGACTTCCGAACACGCTGCCTATATCACCGGAGAAGTCATTTCTGTCAACGGAGGACTATACACTTAATCTAATTGAGAATTGCGCAAGCGACGAGTATTGTTTCCCGCAGAATACCGCAAATTCCCGCAGAAAACACGCAGAAAAACGGCATCCCGTCAGGGATGTATCATTCGGTAGAAATAAACGATGAGAACCAACACTGCATCCCGTCAGGGATGCATCCAAATAATTGAGAATTGAAACATACGACGTCGAAGACGTCAAAGTTGTCATACATTATTTATTAATCAACAATTTATACATACTTGCTTTTCTAAAGACCAAAACCTAAGCTACTGTTTTGCTATTGTAGCTTTACTTTTTTCATGTTGATATATATCGTTTTTCATGTTGATATACATCGTTTTCTGTTTTGATGTACATCTTTTTTAATTTTGATATAAGTCTTTTTTCATTTTGACTTAAGTCTTTTTCTGTTTTGACTTAAGTCTTTTTTTATTTTGACTTAAGTCTTTTTCTGTTTTGATATAAGTCTTTATAGATTTAGATATATATCGTTTGTAGAAATCATGCTTTACTTTGTTGGAAAAGTAGCTTATGTTTGTCGGTTTTGAAAGGCTGCTTTTACCTCTCTTGTGCCGTCAGGTATGCATCCAAATAATTGAGAATTGAAAATGACGCAAGCGACGAGTATTGTTTCCC
Organism: Bacteroidales bacterium; assembly: GCA_031273515.1. GTDB lineage: Bacteria > Bacteroidota > Bacteroidia > Bacteroidales > WCHB1-69 > JAIROC01. Next base: position 3,320 of record JAISRU010000247.1, read on the forward strand.
GCAAATTCTCGCAGAGTTACGCAGAAGTTGCACAGAGAATAGCGTCCGCAGGCAATTATCAATTATCAATTATCCATTGTCAATTTATTACGTCCGCAGGCAATTATCAATTATCAATTATCAATTCTCAATTGTTTAGGCATTTAGAGTTGGAAAGATGTTTTTTTGTTTATGATTTTGATGATATATTAAATCTTTGTTGTACTTTTGCAGCCGGTTAAGAATTGCTAATTTATTTTTTAATTTAATATTTTGATCGATGATAAAGACAAAGACAAAAAGAATTGTAACACTAACTTTATGTATGGCGTTGTGTAGTGCATCGCTGAGTTTATTTTCTCAAAGCCAGATACGTAACGGAGACTTTGAATCATGGGACGGGAGTGGTGACAGCAGAGAACCCACTAACTGGAATTCGTTTATGAACGCGCAAGGTAACTCTGCGCTTCTTCTCTTTGCTAAAGGGAAACAAGTAGAGGAAAGCTCTGATACTCGTCCGGGTAGTCCGGGTTTTAGTAGTGCAAGAATTTGGTCAAGAAATGTTATGGGTACAAATGCCAACGGTAACTTGACAACAGGTAGGATAAATGTAGGAAACGCGAGCGCATCACATGCTAACAATTATAATCTAACCCTATCAACTAATGATTCTTACAGCTGTCCTCTAACGGAGAAGCCCGATTCCATTGTTTTTTGGGCAAAGTTTGTCGCTGCATCAGGGAGTACGGAAGCACGGATGCATGCCATTATCCATACCGCTGTTGATTATAGAGATCCGGGAGGTTCTTCCAATGATGTAGTGGCGGATGCGCTATTAGAATTTCTACAAGGCAGCCAGACATGGACGCGCTATAGCGTTCCTTTTATCACTGGCGCTGCCACTACCCCTGCCTTTATTCTAATTTCGTTTACAACCAATAAAACGCCGGGGGGAGGAAGTACTAACGATGCACTTTATATTGACGACATAGAATTGATTTACAACAAAGAGTTGCTTGCTTCCATTTCGTTGGACGGAACTCCTTTGGCGGGTTTTGCAGATACTACGAATGTTTATGCTCA
>JAISRU010000030.1 GCA_031273515.1 Bacteroidales bacterium
GAGAATGGTTTCCGTAACGAAGACTGTCTGTATCTTCGAACCGAAATTTATACAATTCCTGCTTTTCGAGGTAGAACGAAAACTGTCCATCCATATTCGTATTTGCATATTGCTGACTATACGCAAGGGATATTTTTATATCAGGAAGAGGTTCGCCTGTTGTTTTCGAGCGTACCGTTCCTTCGATATAATAATCGTAATACCTGTCGTGTCCCGTACCGTAACATGCCTGAAATACAAATAATGCGGATGTAAAACTTATTCCGCCAATTAGTTTCTTTATCCAATTACGCTTCATAATCTGTGTCTTTTCTTTGGTATATACAAAATAAAAATAAATATGCAAATGTACATAAAATTAATTGAGAATTTCTAATCATGCCATACGGACACTTCTGTCTTGAACTGTGATTGGCTTCGCCTTTCTCCTTCTTGCTCGGCAAAGACAAACTTGTTTGTCTCTGCCGAGCTTCGTGCATCGATTTGTCTGATTAACTGATGAACATGATTGCCTTCGGGTGATTATTATTTCCCGCAGATTCCCGCAGTATAACCGCAGAGAACACACAGAAGACACAGAGAAAAATCATAGTCCATCAGATAAATCATTAGAATCAGAGTTCAAGACAGAAGCGTCCGCAGGCAATCCTGCTAATCCTTAAATCTTGTAAATCCTGATTCAGACAATAGCGAGGACAATGGGAAGACAAGGTTTTCTGGATTGCCACATTGCTCGTTCCTCACAATTGACTACTGTCGAACTCCGTTTCGCAATGACGACGTAGCTATTTGCGTCCGCAGGCTCATTTTCAATTTTCAATTTTCAATTATTTACGTCCGCAGGCAATTTTCAATTTTCAATTTTCAATTCTCAATTAGCATCCTTCACTTGTCCACTAAAAAGACGCAGTCGCAGACTGTTGCACACGACGCTGAGGCTGCTTAAAGCCATAGCTCCTCCTGCGATCATCGGATTGAGCAGAAATCCATTCAGGACATAGAGCGCTCCGGCGGCAATCGGGATACCAATAAGATTGTAGGCAAATGCCCAGACCAAGTTCTGACGAATGATGGCGACCGTTTGCTTAGACAGTTTTATTGCTGTCGGAATTTTGGATAAATCGGAAGAAACAATGGTCATTTCGGCGACCTGTATGGCAATATCGCTGCCTTTCCCCATGGCAATGCTGACATTGGCTTGTGCGAGAGCGGCGCTGTCATTTATTCCGTCGCCAACCATAGCGACTGTTTTGCCTTCGGCTTGTAACTGTGCGATAAAGTCGGCTTTTTCCTGCGGCAGCATTTCGGCATGAAAACAGTCTGTCCCGATGCGGGCAGCCACTGCTGTTGCGGTATCGATGCTGTCGCCCGTAAGCATATACACCGATATTCCCGCATTGCGCAGTCGCTCAATGGCATTGTACGATGTCGCTTTGATTTTGTCTTCGATGACAATGAACGCAAGCGCCTGTCTGCTGTCGGCAAACCAGACCGTAATCAGGGCTTGTTCGTTGAGTTTTTTGGCTTCGGACGCAAGTTGATCATCAATATGTATTTGGTTTTCGGCAAGCAGTTTTGCATTTCCGACAAAATAAGTTTGTCCGTCGGCTGTTCCTTTTACGCCTTTGCCGGTAATACTTTCAAAATCGGTAAGATGACACTGAGGATATTCGCTTAAAAAATGAACAATGGCATTTGCAAGAGGATGTTCAGACTGTTCTTCAAGACTGCGCAGGACAGAATCTTTGCTCTTGTCGTTGTCTAACCAGCGAATTGTACTGACTTCGGGTTTTCCTTCGGTGATTGTACCTGTTTTGTCGAAAACAATGGCGTCGATTTTCTTTGCCATTTCAAGACTTTGGGCGTTTTTGACAAGAATACCCTGTTCTGCCGCTTTGCCGATACCCACCATGATTGCCGCAGGCGTAGCTAATCCCAATGCACACGGACAGGCAATAATCAATACGGTAACAAATGCCGTCAATCCGTGAGTAAATCCTGTGTTTTGGTCAAACAAAATCCATGAAATAAAAGCAATAGCAGCGATGCTTATTACCACAGGAACAAAAATACCTGCGACAGTATCAGCGAGTTTTTGTACGGGCGCTTTGCTTTGCTGTGCATCCTGTACCATGCGGATAATCTGAGCGAGCATGGTTTCGTTTCCTGTTTTTTCGGCTTTGAAGCGAAAACTCCCCTTCTGATTGACAGTACCTGCATAGACTTTATCTTTTTCCTGTTTCAGTACGGCGACAGGTTCACCGTTCAACATGCTTTGATCGACGTATGAATTTCCTGCGATAACAATACCGTCGACCGCAATTTTCTCGCCGGGTCTGACCATCAGAATATCTCCGACAGCGACCTGTTCAGCAAATTGTTCTGTCAGTTGTCCGTCGGACTGTACAATGGTAACCGTCTTAGGTTGTAATCCCGTCAGTTTTTTGATGGATAGAGAAATATTGCTTTTCGCTTTTTCCTCTATACAACGACCTGATAAAACAAATGTGATAATGACGCTTGCCGTTTCAAAATAGACGTGAGGGTGAATGCCTTTGGACAGCCAGAAATCAGGGAATAAGATATTGAAAACGCTGAACAGATAGGCAATACCTGTACTTAAAGCCACAAGAGTATCCATGCTTGCCGATCGATGTCGCAGTTGTTTCCATGCACGAATAAAAAAATGACGACCCAATCCAAAAGTAACAGGAGTTGCGAGTAACCACATCCATTCGTTGGCAAAGGGGACGTTCATGAAGAACATACTTAGCGCAACAACGGGCAGAGATAAAACGATTGCCCAGATCGTTCGTTTTTTGAGTTTCAGGTATTCATGGGTGTGGATTGCTTCGAATGTTTCGGAGAGCGTATTTTCTTCAATCAGCAAGTCATATCCTTTTGACCGGACTGCTTCACGGATATGTTGCAGCGATATTTTTTCCGCATGGTATTCGACAGTAATATACGACGACACAATATGTGCGTTGACCTTTATCACTCCCGACAGATTTTTGATTGTATCTTCCACTGTTTTGGCGCAGGCAGCGCAGTGCATATTGAGTACTGGCAGAGTCTTTTGAATGGTGTTTGCTTGTTTTTTCATACGAAGAATGATTTATGCTCTAAATGGAACGTGTCTGATGACATTTTATTTCCTGAATCGTCAGAGTTGAGAGGTTAGGAAAACGGTCGCTAAAGTTTCTCTTTGCGCTCACTCGCTGCGTCGAATGCCACGTCGCTGCGAGCCTTACAATGACGTAAAAATAATCGTCCTGTATTCAGATAGTTGCAAATTTGCTTTTTCTATCGTGAGAAGATTTCCTTTGGGAAAAATATGCTGTTCTAATGCTGTGAATCCCCTACAGGGATTTGTTTCTGTGGTGTTCATGAGTTTCTATTGATATGAATGTCCTACGGACATTTGAGTTTCCCCGTCAGGGGATACATATCAATAGAAAAGGCGATGCCTCTCCCAACCATATTGTCCGTAGGACATTCACCTGCGACGACCTCTCCAAAGGGAAATCATCTTACGTCATCCTCCTTTTTTCCCTGACGTTCCTGCGGCAGGGTGGGGACTCGCAATGACGGCGTGGGTATTTGCGTCGCTTTGCGCCATTATCAATTATCAATTATCCATTGTCAATTTATTTCGCAATGACGGGTGTGGGTATTTGCGTCCGTATGGCATGACTGAAATTTTTCAAATAATTTTCACTCGATCTTTTCTGTTGGTCGAGATATACATATACATCGTAGGAACTACCAATAAAGTCAGAAAAGTAGAGACGAACATTCCGCCGATAACCGCTACTCCCATGGCGATACGTCCGTTGGCTCCTTCGGCGCTCGCTAATGCAAGAGGAAGCAGTCCTAAGATGGT
>JAISRU010000106.1 GCA_031273515.1 Bacteroidales bacterium
ATTCGGACAGAAATAAAACAGAATAAAAGAAAATAGAAAATGGAGAAAAGAACCAAAATAGTAGCCACAATATCGGAACATACAGGTACGCCGCATTATCTGACGCAACTGTCTGAAGCGGGCGTAAATGTAATCCGTCTCAACAGTGCGCATCAAAATCCGGATACGGCGGCAGAGATCGTAAAGAATATTCGCAACATAAATCCGAATATAGCCATTTTGATAGATACAAAAGGTCAGGAAGTACGCACGTCAGCCAAAGGAAATTCCCTGTTGGTGAAAACCGGAGACGAAATAAAAATCAAAGGAAATCCCGAAGGAGAAAGCGGTGGAGATATGCTGTATGTAACTTACAATAATTTCGTTCACGATGTTTCTGTTGGGGACGCCATTTTGATTGACGACGGCGAAATATCAATGCAGGTAACTCAAAAAGACACGCAATATCTGTATTGTCGAATTAATGAGGCGGGAGAAATTAAAAACAGAAAAGGAGTGAATGTCCCGAATGTGAAACTGCATTTGCCCGTCATATCGGAAAAAGACAAAATGTTTATCGATTTTGCCATTGCGAACAAATTGGATTTTATAGCGCACAGTTTTGTGCAACATGCCGACGATGTGCGGGAAATCCGTAAAATATTAAACGAAAACAAAAGCAATATCCGAATTATCTCCAAAATTGAAAATCAGATCGGCGTTGATAATATAACCGGTATTATCGAAGAATCGGACGGGATTATGGTCGCACGCGGTGATCTGGGAATAGAAATCGCTGCCGAGAAAATTCCGGTTATTCAAAGGAAATTAATCCGAAATTGTATCAAAAGCAATAAAATGGTGATTATCGCCACGCAAATGCTACATTCGATGATAAACAATCCCCGTCCTACGCGCGCAGAGGTAAACGATGTAGCGACAGCCGTTTACGAAAAAGCAGATGCTTTGATGCTTTCGGGAGAAACCGCTTATGGAAATTATCCCATACAATCGGTGGAAATGATGTCGAGAATTATCAAAGAAATAGAACATGCAACGGAAAAACATGCTCCTCAGGCGCAGCCGCTGCATAACAATACCTTATCCGTACTGGCGCATTCAGCAGTACTTGCATGCAATACCCTGCCTGTAAAAGCGATTGTAGTAGATACAATATCAGGAAGAACCGCCCGATTTTTATCGGCATACAGAGGAAAAACGCCGGTATATGCTTTCTGTTATAATGAATATGCCATGCGTCAGTTGGCTCTGACATACGGAGTGCAGGCATTCATGATGGAAATGGATAACTCAAGAGATAATTTTCTGCGAAGAACGATAAAATTCCTGATGAAACAGGGAAAACTTGTCCCCTCTGATAATGTTGTAGTTATAGGAGGATCGTTTGGTACTGCAAACGGAGCCAGCTTTATGGAAATATCCACCGCACAAAATATTTTGGATTATTCGGAAAATATCTAATGTGTATATATATGTTTATCATGTGATTATATCTGTTGGCTGCAGAAAAAAAGAATAAATGCGAAAAAAAAAGCGCTTTCCACCCTCTTCGTATTTGTTTTTTTATAATTTTGCATACAACGACGTTGTCCCTTTTAGGGATATTTAAGAGTGATATATTATCAACATGAACGAAACAAAAATAGCTTATCCTGATATACAAAAAAAGTTGAAGCAGTTTTTCGGGTTTGACCATTTCAAGGGTCACCAGAAAGATGTTATTCACAGTATATTGGAAGGAAGAAATGCTTTTGTAATTATGCCTACCGGCGGCGGGAAATCGATGTGCTATCAGTTGCCCGCTCTTTTAATGGAAGGAACGGCGATTATCGTATCGCCGCTTATTGCACTGATGAAGAATCAGGTGGATGCTATCCGCAATCATACGACCGATAAGCGTATCGCTCATGTGCTTAATTCTTCGTTATCAAGAATAGAGCAAAGTCAGGTAAAGGAAGATTTGCTGCAAGGCAAGACCAAACTGCTGTATATGGCGCCCGAATCGCTTATTCGACCGGAAATCATACAGGTACTTGCACAAATAAAAATTTCTTTTTTTGCCATTGACGAAGCTCACTGCATTTCGGAATGGGGACATGATTTTCGTCCCGAATATCGGAAAATACGGGAGATCATAACCGATATTCGACAGGACGTTCCTGTTATGGCATTAACGGCTACGGCTACGCCCAAAGTCCGACATGACATACAGAAAAATCTGGGTATGTTAGACGCAGACGTTTATTTATCTTCGTTCGACCGTCCGAATTTGTATTACGAAATACGGGAAAAGACAGAACATACGCCCAAAGAGATTGTAAAATTCATCAGAAAACATCCCGGAAAATCAGGAATTATCTACTGTATGAGACGAAAACAGACAGAAGAGCTTTCCGAATTTTTAAATGTAAATGGAATTAAGTCGCTTCCTTATCATGCAGGATTAGAAGCGGCTGTTAGGATGAGCAATCAAGATCGGTTTCTGATGGAAGATGTTGATGTTATTGTTGCTACCATTGCTTTCGGTATGGGGATAGACAAACCGGATATACGTTATGTGATACATTACGATATGCCGAAAAGTCTGGAAGGGTATTATCAGGAAACAGGGCGAGCCGGTCGCGACGACGGTGAAGCGCTCTGTATTGGTTTCTATACTTACGACGATTTGCTGAAAATTGAAAAACTGACAAGAAGACATTCTCGTATGAAACAGGATATTGTCAGAAAACTCTTGTCGGAAATGGCTTCTTATGCCGCATCGGGTCTATGCAGACGGAGGCAGCTATTGTTCTATTTTGGAGAAATGTATAATAAAAATAATTGTGGTTCTTGTGATAATTGTATTCATAAAAAATTTATGGAAGAAGGAAAAGAATATATGTGTGTGCTGTTAGAGGTAATAACCGAACTGAAACAGCAATTCAAAGAAAAACACATTGTGAATGTGTTAATGGGAAAAGTGTCGTCCGATGTCAAAAAATATAAACATCAGGAGTTGAAACATTTTGGAGAAGGACAGGATAAGTCTGAAAAATTCTGGCAATCGCTGATACAGCAGGCTCTGTTTGAACAATTGGTAACAAACAGCGCAGAAGATTACGGCGTATTTAAAATCACTTCTGCGGGGGAACGATTTCTGAAACGTCCGTATTCTATTCAGATTGTCGGTGACAAACCGGAAGAAGAAGACGATACGTATGCGGCAGACATCGCTATTCCTAACAAAGGCGGAGGAGCTGTAGATAAAGCATTGTTTTCCATGCTAAAAGATTTACTCAAAACGATAGCCAAACGTACAAAGTTACCTCCGTATGTGATTTTTCAGGAAACCTCTCTGGAAGATATGTGCATTCAGTATCCGACAACAATGGAAGAAATGACGCAGATTTCAGGCGTGGGAACAGGAAAAGCCGAAAAATACGGAGAACCTTTTATCAATTTGATCCGTAAGTATGTAGAGGATAACGAAATTGATCGTCCTCAGGATATTGTTGTAAAATCGACCATTAATAAATCGGGCATCAAAGTCTATATTATACAGAATATAGACCGACAGATTAATCTGGAAGATATTGCAAGAGCTAAAAATCTTACAATGGACGATTTGTTGTCGGAAATTGAAAGCATTGTCATTTCAGGCACGAAAATCAATATTGATTATTATAT
>JAISRU010000182.1 GCA_031273515.1 Bacteroidales bacterium
CCAAAACCTGATAGAACAAAACATCGTCACCACCGGTAAATTCCATAAAATCAATTATAAAGAAGAAAATTAAAAAAAATAGGAAATCAATTATGAATAAAAAAGACAAAAAACTTTGGCTAACACAAAAGATGTTGGCGACTTTATATGACGTTAAAATCAACACTGTTAATTATCACATTAAAAAGATATTTGACGACAGGGAATTAGAACTGGCGGAAACTATTCGAAATTTTCGAATAGTTCAAATCGAGGGGAACAAAGAAGTTGGTTGATTTCTCCGAGTTCCTACGGAAAAGAATTAGTGTATTTGCAGAAAAAATCGGTTGAGATATACGAAAACAGTTCTCTTGTCCGTTAAACAATACCTACAAAAACACATATCGAACATGAAAATAAAAATCGTATTGAGTGAGAATATATACGGAGATATACAATATTTTCAAATCTTATTTGTCTTTGTAGGAGGAGGTGGAGTGGCGTGGAATAAAAATGTTTTTTTAGATTAGATTATTAAAAGATTAAAGACGAACAGAATGCTCTCTCTTGGAGAAGCTGCAAAACGAGTTTAGTATTTAGTATGGCAAAAAAGAGAAACACACAAATGACATTGCCTGTAACAGGGTTTGATATTTTCAGCCGATATATACGTTTCTTTCACGACAATATCTATTACAGAAAGGTATATACGGAAAAGAAGGAAAACATTCCTTCGGATGTGCCTCTGATGATAGTATCCAATCACCAAAACGGTCTGAACGATGCTCTGGGACTTTTTTTCTCTGTTCGTTCGGCAACAAACAGGAGAGTCAAAATGATTACACGAGCCGATGTTTTTCAATATCCTTTTGCCCGTCGTTTTTTACGATGGTTGGGACTTTTGCCTGCTTTTCGATTGTCTTTCGAGGGAGAAGAGTCTTTGGCTAACAATGCCGAAACTTTCGCCCTGACAGAAGAAGAACTGCTCAACAATGGAACTATTGTTGTCTTCCCAGAAGCAGGACATCAGGATAAACGATGGTTGGGGAAATTTTCACATGGCTATCTTCGTATTCTCTTTGAAGCGGCGGCAAAAAGCAATTTCGAAAAGGAATTGTTTATTTTACCTTCGTGCAATCATTATTCCGACTATTTTGGTCTGCAGGAACAACTGCTGATCAGGTATGGAACGCCTGTGTCGATTGCTCCTTATTACGAACTCTATCAAACAAAACCCCGAACCGCACAACGACAACTGAATGCGCTGATATGGAAACAAATTTCCGACATGATGCTCAATATTACCGATTTGGATAATTATTCGACCATCGATTATCTGAGAAATACCTACGGAATACGCTATGCCGAAGCAAAAGGATTTAATCCCGACAGTCTGCCGGAAAAACTGAACGCCGATAAACAATTGTTCGCCCGATTGAAAACCCTGAAAGAAAATCGTAAAGAACTGATAGAACCTCTTTATGACGATGTTGCAACATTGGAAAAACAAACAAAAAAGTCGAGAATAAACGACCGAAACTTTGAAATACCCATTGCTTTATCTAAAATGATTCTGAGCAGTTTACTCTTGATTGTCTTGTTTCCTGTTTTTGTTGTTTCTCTCATTCCCAACGGATTAATATGGCTTATTCCCTGTTTGATAACAGGCAAAATAAAAGACAGCATGTTGCATAGCTCAATCCGATTGGTTGTAAGTCTGTTGCTTACAGTACCTCTTTTCTATGGATTGACGTTTCTTTTGGTATGGTTTTTTACAAAATCGCTCATTATTGCCCTTTTCCATTTGCTGTGTTTGCCTTTTTTGGGCGTATTTGCGTGGCGTTACACGAAAACATGGGACAAATGGATAGACAAAATGCGGTTTTATCGCTTAACTAAAACAGGACAATTGAACGATTTAATTCAATTGAGATCAAACATATACCGATTATTGGATAAACTGTTGGATATTTCCGACAACAAAAAATACAAATTAAAAACGGAATTATAAATTTACAGATACATTGAATAAAACAGAGAGTAGGTATTGATATGGAGAGAAGAGTCGTAATTACAGGTATGGGGATTTATTCCTGTCTGGGTGAAAATCTGGAAGAGGTTAAAAATTCGCTCTATCATGGAAGATCAGGAATAATATTCGACCCAACACGCAAAGAATTGGGATTTCGTTCGGGATTGACGGCAAATATAGAAATTCCCAATTTGAAAGGTATTCTTAGTCGTAATCAACGGGTATATCTTCCCGAACAGGGACATTATGCATACGCCGCCACTGTCGAAGCGCTAAAAAATGCAGGATTGGAACAGGATTATTTAGATACTCACGAAGTCGGACTTTTATACGGAAACGACAGCAGCGCCGATGCTGTTGTGAAAAGCGTTGACATTATGCGGGAGAAAAAAGATACTACGCTAATCGGTTCGGGAGCTATTTTTCAATCGATGAACTCGACGGTCAGCATGAATTTGGCATGTATCTTTAAGTTGAAAGGGGTCAATCTTACCATTTCGGGAGCTTGTGCAAGCGGTTCTCATGCCATTGGATTAGGAAGTCTGCTTATTCGCTGGGGATTGCAGGATTGCATTATCTGCGGAGGCGCACAGGAAGTAAATCCTTTTTCTATCGGCAGTTTCGATGGGATCAGCGCTTTTTCCGTGCGGGAAGACGAACCGACAAAAGCCTCCCGTCCCTTCGATCGCGACAGAGATGGATTGGTTCCCGGAGGAGGCGCCGCTACAGTTATTATCGAAAGTTATGAAACGGCTCTCAAACGGGGTGCGCCCATCTTAGCCGAAATTTGCGGTTATGGATTTTCGTCCAATGGAGATCATATCTCTGTTCCGAATATAGAAGGTCCGGGACGTTCTTTACAAATGGCTATCCGAGAAGCAAAAATGAATATTCGCGACATCGGATACATCAATGCCCATGCAACTTCTACTCCTCTGGGGGACAAGAACGAAGCTAAAGCGATTGACAGCATATTCGGAAACTGTAAACCCGAAGTTACGTCGACCAAATCCATGACAGGACACGAAATGTGGATGGCTGGAGCAAGTGAAATCATCTATTCGATGCTGATGATGCAAAACGATTTTATTGCTCCCAATCTGAATTTTGAAAATCCAGACGAAGATACGGTAAAATTAAACATCCCATCGGTTCGGATTGACAAACATTTTGATATTTTTCTGTCCAATTCGTTCGGATTTGGCGGGACTAATTCAACACTGATAGTAAAAAGAATAATAAGTTAATGAATATAAAAATCTAAAAGAATGGAGAAACAGGAATTTATAAAACAGGTAAATGAAGTTCTGGCAAAAGAGTTTGAAACAGAAATATCGGCAATCACGCCGGAAGCGGACATTAAAGAAACGCTGGAATTAGACAGTTTAAGTTTAGTCGATATGGTGGCTTTGATAGAACACACTTTCGGCGTAAAGATAAAAGGACAGGAAATCACTACCGTCAAAACGTTTGAAAATCTGTACGATTTTATTTACGAACGATTGAACCAGAAATAATCCTGACGAATAATTGTTTGAAGCAAGATTTCATTTAATTGAAACACCCATGACTAAATGAGCCGGTGGCAATCCATGATAGCCGTAAACACAAAGGAAACAAAGAAGATTACTAACGAGTATTCTGGATTGCCACGTCGCTTCGCTCCTCGCAATGACGTGTGAACAAGCACAATGCCGTCTTAATTATTTAATCATGTCAATCCTCAAATCTTGTAAATCCTGATTCAGACAATTACAATAATAAAAAAATTAAGCAAGTGACAAAGTTTACAATTTCAGCATATCGGTTTTTTAAAAGACATAGACTGTTGTTCTATCTCATTCTGATTTCGACAACTGTCTTTTTTACTTTTTTCAGTTTAAAAATCACGTTTGAAGAGGATCTTTCCAAATTGTTGCCTTCTGTGGAAAAAGGAGGAGCGGAACAATTGGTCTTTTCCAATCTCAAGGTAAAGGATAAAATATTTATACTCTTTCGTGCGACTTCGCAAGATATGCAACCCGACGACATGACGGATATTTGCGATAAGTTTATTCGGAATTTATCGGACAAAGATACTGTCTACAATGCCATACACAATGTATTGTACCGCATTGACGAAAGTGTTTTTCAAAACGGAATTGATTTTCTCTACGACAATGTGCCTGTCTTTTTGGACTCCGTGCATTATCCGCAATTAGACGCTCTCATGGAAAAAGAACAGCTTGCAAAACAGATGGAAGAGAATTATTCCACTTTAATTTCTCCTGCGGGCATGGCGTTTAAAGATATTATCGTCAAAGATCCCATTGGGATGCGCAATATGTTCGGTTCATTGATTGAAAATATCGGGAATGGGCTCGGAGGAAATTATATTTTTTATAACAATCACATTTTTACTGCCGATACGTCGATTGTCCTTGCTTTTCTTGCTCCGAATTTCAAATCGTTTGACTCCAAACAGAACATTCGCTTGGATAAGATGATAAAAGACGAAATTAAATCGTTTCGGAAACAACATGCAGGTATCGAAATACTGTATCACGGGTCGCCTGTTCAGGGGGTGTATAATTCAGGACGCATCAAACAGGATTTATTACTGACAATTTCGGTTTCGCTGGTTTTGATATTTGTCATTCTGATAATTTGTTTCCGAAACAAGTCCACATTGGTCTATCTGATACTTCCCGTTATCTACGGAACTGTTTTTGCGCTGGCAATCATGTATCTGATTAAAGGGAGTATGTCGTTGATGGCAATGGGCATCGGGGCTGTTGTGATGGGCGTCGCTTTTAGTTACTGTCTGCATGTTATCACGCATTTCAAATACGTGAACGATCCCGAGAAAGTATTGAACGACCAGACTGTTCCCGTCATTTTAGGTTCTTTAACCACCATCGGAGCTTTCTTGGGATTGATGTTCACCAAATCGGAATTACTGAGGGATTTCGGACTGTTTGCATCGCTCGGACTGACAGGAACTACGCTGTTTTGTTTGTTTTTTCTTCCTCCGTTTTTCAACATGAAGACCAATCGGAAATCGGAAAAAGCATTTCGGGCGCTTGAAAAGATCAATTCGTTTCCTTTTGAAAAACAAAGGGTACTTATTGTTCTGATTATCCTGTTGAGCATTGGTGGAATTGTTTTTTCTGGAGACGTTAAGTTTGATTCCAATTTGCGACATATCGGTTATCATCATAAAAAGATTGTTCGTTCGCAGGAATTGCTTTCGTCTAAGGCGACCAACAATCAGGCAACTATTTATTTTGCTGCTGTGTCGGAGAATTTGGATTCGGCGCTGATTGGGGGCAGACAACTGTGTAAGAAATTGGATCAGTTGGTGGAATGCAACAAAATAAAAGGATATTCTGCCGCTTTTTCTTTATTTATACCGGAGGCAGAACAGCAAAGACGCATCGACCTGTGGAATAACTATTGGACTGATCAAAAAAAAGCAGACATCCGTCAGTTGGTAACGGCAACAGGGACAGATTATCAATTTTTGTCCGGCACGTTTACTCCTTTTTTCGACCTGCTCGATACGGAATACAGTCCTGTTTCTTTGTACGAATCCGGAATTATTCCTCCCGAAGTAGCAGAAAACATCATTGAATATACGGATAATAAATATTTAGTATTCATTCCCGTGCAGATGAACAGGGACGATTTGTCTGAAATAGGCGACAGTGTAGTTTCTGCCGGCGCTAATTTTGTTGTGATTGATCCGATGTATTACACCAATGACATGGTGAAAATCATTCACAACGATTTCATTATCACGCTTGCCATTTCTTCTGTTTTTGTGTTGATCGTGCTTTTGATTTCTTTTAGAAGCATCATTTTGGCGATACTTGCTTTCTTACCCATGGGACTTAGCTGGTATATTCTCTTGGGTATCATGGCTGTTTTCGGAATGGAATTTAATTTGATCAACATTGTTATTTCCACATTTATCTTTGGCATCGGCGTAGATTACAGTATTTTTATTATGGACGGACTATTAATCAGGTATCGAACCAAAGAACCTGTTTTGATATATCACAAAACGGCAATATTCTTTTCTGCCGTTATTTTGATGATTGTGATTACTTCGTTACTTTTCGCTATTCATCCTGCGATTTCGTCGATTGGATTATCTGCTTTAATCGGGATGGGGGCTACGATAATCATTGCCTATTCTCTTCAGCCTTATCTGTTTAATCTATTAATCACCAATCGGACGGAGCAAAAGAAATCGCCCATTGCGCTTGCATGGCTCTTCAGCTTGTCGAAAGCGGAACTTCCGAGTCGAAAATTGAAAAATAATTATTTATACAAAGGTCATCAGCTCAGACATCGGTTGGATAAAGAACTGAAACAGACGACTAATTATAAACTGCTCTCCGAAACGCTGCATGATACGAAGTCTCTGCTTGATTACGGATGCAGTTATGGTTATACGTCTTATTATGCGTCCATCATTGCGCCTGACGCCTCTATTGTTGGATTCGACGCCTGTACGGAAGACCTTACAATCGCCGATAATTGTTATCAGAAGACAGATCGTATGCACTTCACTTCCGACGTATCCGTCTTAAACGAGGAATATGAAACGTTGATAATCCATAAAGATTTTCCGATTTCGGATGAGTCTGTGTTGAGCGGTTTATTTGCTCATGCAAAGGTCGTCGTTTTGAGAAAGAACACAACAACTGCATACGATCCTCTGCTCAAAGCATTTCATTTCAAGAAAAAAGATGAAGATGCTATCTTTACAGTATATGTAATAATTGAAAATTGTCTTGAACTCTGATTTATCTGAT
>JAISRU010000258.1 GCA_031273515.1 Bacteroidales bacterium
CTAATGAAATATGTGTGCAAAAATACATTTTTTTATAATAGCAAAATCGATTTTCTCATTTTTTTATTTGATTTTGTCAACAAACGCATAAAATCATTCGTCATTTAGTTCCAATAATACAGGACAATGATCGGAATGATTGGCGGAAGACAATATTACTGAACACTTTAGACGTTCCTGCAAAGAAAGAGTCGTCATGTTGTAATCTATTCTCCATCCTAAATTTTTTTCTCGAGCATTGCTCCGAAAACTCCACCATGTATACTGATTTGGCTCTTTATTAAAGAAACGAAAGGTGTCAATGAAGCCGCTGTTGATGAATTTTTCCATCCATTCCCGTTCTTCGGGCAAAAATCCGGAACTTTTTGCATTGCGAACAGGATCGTGAATATCGATGGGTTTATGGCAAATATTATAATCCCCACACAGAATAAGATGAGGTCTGGTTTTGCGTAATTCATGAACGAAATTGTAAAAATCGTTCAGCCATTCCATTTTGAAATCCTGTCGTTCGTCGCCGCTGCTTCCCGAAGGATGATAAACGCTTGCAATGGATAAATCGCCGAAATCAACACGAAGAAACCGTCCTTCGTTGTCATATTTTGGAATATCGACGCCATAAACTATTTGCGTTGGTTCCTGTTTGGTCAGCACAGCTACTCCACTGTAACCCTTCTTTTTGGCAGAAAAACAGTAACAATGATAACCCAACTCCTGAAAAGCAAGTACAGGTATCTGATCCGGTTGCGCTTTGGTTTCCTGTATGCACAATACATCGGGATTTACTTCCTGTATCCACTCATAAAGTCCTTTGTTCATCGCAGCGCGGATACCATTTACATTATATGTGATAATTTTCATTCTTAATACGCTTTTGCAAATAAAACACGTTCTTTAGACGGATTGCCTGTTAAGATGCAACGCCCTTCCTCCTGCGGATTATCAAATGGAATACAACGAATTGTTGCTTTTGTTTTTTCTTTTATCATCTCTTCCGTTTTCGTTGTTCCGTCCCAGTGGGCATACACAAATCCGCCTTTATTTTCTATAATATCAACAAATTCTTCCCATGTATCGGCTCTTCGGATATTATTTTCACGAAACGCATACGCTCTGTTGTACAAATTCTGCTGAATATCCTGTAAAAGTTTTTCAACAGCCTCAGCCAGACCTTCCATGGGCAGCGTCTGTTTTTCGAGCGTATCTCTGCGGAAAATTTCTGCCTGATTATTTTCCATATCTCTGGGACCTATCGTGATGCGTACCGGAATGCCTTTCAATTCATATTCATTGAATTTCCACCCCGACCGCTGAGTATCTCTATCGTCATAGCGCACCGTTATGTTCTTTGCTTCCAGTTCCGATTTAAGTTTTTCGACAATACAGGATATCGCCTCTAAGGTTTCCAGATTTTTGTATACCGGAATGATAATCACCTGAAGAGGAGCTATTTTTGGAGGAATTACCAATCCGTTGTTGTCGGAATGAGCCATAATCAAAGCGCCAATCAGACGCGTGGAAACACCCCAGGAGGTTGCCCATACATATTCCTGTTTGTTTTCTTTGCTCAAAAATTTAACGTCAAAGGCTTTTGCAAAATTTTGTCCCAGAAAATGGGACGTCCCTGCCTGAAGCGCCTTTCCGTCCTGCATCAAAGATTCAATACAATAAGTATCGACAGCTCCGGCAAAACGTTCTTTTTCGGTTTTTCGTCCTTTGATAACAGGTAATGCCATGTATTGTTGTGCAAAATCGGCATAAACATTAATCATTTTGTTTGTTTCTTCCAACGCTTCTTCTGCCGTTTCGTGAGCAGTATGTCCTTCCTGCCATAAAAATTCGGAAGTACGTAAAAAGAGGCGCGTCCGCATTTCCCAACGCACAACATTTGCCCATTGATTGCATAAAACAGGCAAATCCCGATACGATTGTATCCAGTTTTTGTAAGTACTCCAGATAATGGTTTCGGAAGTAGGTCTGACAATCAGTTCTTCTTCCAATTTTGCGGCTTCATCCACCACAATACCCTTTCCGTTGGGGTCATTTTTCAGTCGATAGTGCGTTACAACAGCGCATTCTTTGGCAAAACCATCAACATGATTGGCTTCTTTCGTGAAAAAAGATTTGGGAATAAACAAAGGAAAATACGCATTTGTATGTCCTGTCTGTTTAAACATTTTGTCTAAAACTCCCTGTATGTTTTCCCACAAACTGTACCCGTACGGCTTGATTACCATACATCCGCGAACAGCGGAATTTTCAGCCAGATCTGCTTCTGTTACCAACTCGTTATACCATTGAGAATAATTCTCTTCTTTCGGCGTTATCCTTTTAGTCATATTTTGGTACGATTTTTGAACTTGTATTATATCAAAGATATGTTTTTGCAAAAGTACAAAAAAATTAGATAAAAACAAAACAGGAGGATATATTCATGAAAAAAATAATGTTAGTTGCAGTATCGGTTCTTTTTCTGGCGTTCTCATGCACGACTACCTCGTCTTTGGTGGTTGACGACGGCTATTACAGCGCCACAGAAAGACAGTTGGCTCTAAAAAATGAAAAAGCAGCCAAAGAAGAAAAGAAAATGGCTCAGTCTCAATCTCAAACCTATTCCGAAGAAGAGAATGCAGTTGCCGTTCCTGAAAATTATACGGAAAATTATGCGACGGAAGAAACGTATTCTTCCCCTTCTTATCAACAAGCATATACTGAGTCGGAAGGATATACGGAAAACGGAAATACGTATGTTACAAATAATAACTATTATTTCGATCAGGACAGTTATTATGATTATGCTTATACGGCGCGGCTTCGACGATTTTACGGAACGAGTGCGGGATGGAGTTATTACGATCCCTATTATACCAATCTGTACTGGTATAATTACAACCCGGGTTCGTGGGGAGTAAGCGTTTATTTGGGTTATAATTTCTGGTGGGATGATCCATGGGGATATCGTCCTTACTATTATTCTCCGCGTTATTCTTATTACGGCTTTCACGGAGGCTGGGGATGGAATAATTACTACAACCATCATCATGGTCATTACTATGCTCATCACGGAAATCATTACGGGGATTACTACGGAGATTATTACCATAATAATTACGACAGAAATTATACCTATAATTATGGACATCGCGGTTCGGTGCAGGGAGGTGTTGCGAGTATCAACAGAGCATCTGCTTCAAGTTCTAATACAGTGGGTCGCAACGGTAAGCGTTCGGATAATATGACATTCGGAGAACGTTATGAAAAAGTAGCGGGGACAACCATTACACAATCACGTTCCGCAGCTGTAACGCCCAACACTGCTGTCAGATCAGCGACAAGTGCGACAAGCGCTGTCAAAAGTTCAGGAGAAACTACCCGTTCGGCAACGTCCACTCAGGCTGTGCCCGCACGAACGGCAACAACTCCTGCATCCTCGACTGCCGTACGCAGTAGCAACAATGCTTCGACAACAACTGTCCCTGCTAATACGAGCACCAATCGTTCGACAACTCAGCCTTCAAGCAGTATACCTGCTTCGAGCAGCAGACCGTCTTCGACAACGACTGCGCCTGTTAATACGAACACAAATCGTACGACGACTCAGCCTTCAAACAACGTACCTGCGTCGAGCAGCAGACCGTCTTCGACAACAACTGCTCCTGTCAATACGAACACCAATCGGACGACAACTCAGCCTTCCAGTTCGAGCAGCAGACCTGCTTCGACAACGACTGCTCCTGTCAATACAAACACTAATCGTACGACAACTCAGCCTTCAAACAGCAGACCGACTCAGAGCAGTAGCAGCTCAGTCAATACCAGAAGTTCATATCCGTCTTCTTCAAGCAGTTCTTCAGGCAGTTCTGTAAGGAGTTCGTCGCCATCGTCGTCTTCTTCACCGAGCCGTTCATCAGGAGGATCTTCATCGGGAAGCAGCAGTAGCAGTCGCAGAAGATAATGAATAAACACGAAGAATAAATATACACAGTGTAAAACCATATAAATATGAGAAACCAATTTGTCATCATTTTTGCTTTATTGATTGCAGG
>JAISRU010000043.1 GCA_031273515.1 Bacteroidales bacterium
AATGACGGATAGATTATTTGCATCCGTATGGCATGACTAAAAATTCTCAATCAGATTGTGTACTTTTGCAGAATCAGATTGTTGATTATGATTTTAATTTAATGTCTTTATTATGAACGATTTTCAAAAAGAAATACTGCGAGGTATTCCTCAGGAACTGCCTCCGAAACAAAGCTATGATGCATCGGTAAGTCATGCGCCGAAACGAAAAGATATACTGAATCAAACGGAAAAAAAGCTGGCAGTCCGTAATGCGCTGCGTTATTTTAAGCCTGAGCATCATGCTGTTTTAGCCGAAGAATTTGCCCGCGAACTCCATGATTATGGACGTATATATATGTATCGATTTCGTCCTTCGTATGCCATGTACGCTCGTCCGATAGATGAATATCCCTCAAAATGCAAACAGGCTGCGGCTATCATGCTTATGATCCAGAACAATCTGGATTATGCTGTGGCGCAACATCCGCATGAACTGATCACTTACGGAGGAAATGGAGCTGTGTTTCAGAATTGGGCGCAATATCTGCTGACGATGCAATATCTGGCGGAAATGACCGACGAACAAACTTTGGTCATGTACAGCGGACATCCCATGGGACTGTATCCTTCTCACAGGAATGCGCCCCGTGTGGTGGTTTCTAACGGGATGATGATCCCAAACTATTCCAAAGCAGACGACTGGGAACGCTTCAATGCATTGGGAACGACACAGTATGGACAGATGACGGCAGGTTCGTATATGTACATTGGTCCACAGGGCATTGTTCACGGAACGACCATTACCGTACTGAATGCCGTCCGCAAAACAGGCAATGACAATTCGTCAGGAAAACTTTTTGTTACTTCCGGATTAGGCGGCATGAGCGGCGCTCAACCCAAAGCAGGAAATATTGCAGGATGTGTGTCTGTTACGGCGGAAATAAATCCGGCTGCGTCAAAAAAACGACACGAACAGGGATGGGTGGACGAACTGTATTCCGACTTGGAACAATTGATGAACCGTGTGGAAAAAGCCCGTCAGAATAAAGAGGTGGTTTCTTTTGCCTATCAGGGAAATGTGGTGGATTTATGGGAATATCTGGCAGAAAAAAACATTGCGGTAGATTTAGGCTCCGACCAGACTTCGTTGCATAATCCATGGTCAGGCGGGTACTATCCTGTCGGACTGTCTTTGGAAGAATCTCAACAAATGATGGCGGATAATCCCGTTCTGTTCAGACAAAAGGTGCAGGAAAGTCTTTGCAGACAGGTTGCGGCTATCAACAAACTGACGACGAAAGGAATGTATTTCTTCGATTATGGAAATGCTTTTCTCTTGGAGGCAAGTCGAGCAAAGGCGGATATTTTCAGCAAGGACGGTTCGGAGTTCAGATATCCTTCCTATGTGCAGGACATTATGGGACCGATGTGTTTTGATTATGGTTTTGGACCTTTTCGCTGGGTGTGTACTTCGGGCAAGGAAGAAGATCTGGATTATACCGATTCTCTGGCGATAGAAGTCTTGCAGGAAATGGCTAAAAATTCTCCGTCGGAGATTAGTCAGCAGATGAAAGACAATATTCAATGGATACAAGGAGCAAAAGCGAATAAATTGGTAGTGGGTTCTCAAGCTCGGATTCTATATGCGGATGAAGAAGGACGCATCAGGATAGCGACGGCGTTCAACAAAGCTGTTAGGGAAGGGAAGTTAGCAGCTCCTGTTGTTATCGGACGCGATCATCATGATGTATCGGGAACAGATTCTCCTTTCAGAGAAACTTCCAACATTTACGACGGTTCTTCCTTCACTGCCGACATGGCGATACAGAACGTTATCGGCGATGCGTTTCGGGGAGCAACCTGGGTGAGTATCCACAACGGAGGAGGCGTCGGATGGGGAGAAGTAATCAACGGCGGCTTCGGAATGCTTTTAGACGGAACGGCACAAACCGACGAACATCTGAAAATGATGCTTTATTGGGACGTCAATAATGGCATTGGACGTCGTTCGTGGGCAAGAAACGAAGGAGCTTTGTTTGCTATCAAACGGGCAATGGCTAAAAATCCCTGTCTGAAAGTTACGCTTCCTAATTTGGTGGATGATAATCTGCTGGATAAACTGATCTGACCAAAACCAACGGATATGTCAGGAAACAGCACAGGAAATTTATTTTGTGTAAGCGCTTTTGGAGAATCTCACGGACCTGCAATCGGAGGAGTTATAGACGGATGTCCTTCCGAAATAATGGTCGATTACGATTTGATAAAACGACAGTTATCGGCGAGGCACAACGATCCGCTTGCGATTAACAAACGAAGAGAACCCGATGAAGTAGAATTTCTTTCCGGTATTATGGACGGCAAAACAACGGGAACGCCTGTCGCTTTTCTGATACGAAACAAAGATATAGAGACCCGTGATTATCCGCAGGAAGACTCTTTATTGCTGAAACCTTCTCACGGACATTTTTCGTATTGGAAGAAATACGGCGTCTTTGATTATCGGGGAGGCGGAAGAGCTTCTGCGCGAGAAACGGCATGCAGAGTGGTAGCAGGATGTTTTGCAGAGATGTATCTTCGGCAATTCAATATCACAACAGAGGCTTTCACGGTACAGACAGGGAAAATAAAATCGGAACTTCCTTTTGATGACTGTAATTCGGAACAGGCAAACGAAAATCCGTTGCATTGTCCCGATAATGCGGCGGCAGAGAGAATGCTTTCGCTTTTGGAGGAAACAAACCGAGCAAACGATACTGTTGGTTGTATTGTCGGTTGTGTAATCCGTAATCTTCCTGCGGGACTGGGAGAGCCTGTTTTCGATAAACTTTCGGCAGAACTAGCCAAAGCCATGCTGAGTATTAATGCCGCAAAAGGATTTGAATACGGCAGTGGATTTGCGTCGGCAGGGAAAAAAGGTTCGGAACTCAACGATTTGTTTCTTTCCGATTTTCGGACAAAGACCAATTTTTCGGGAGGAATACAGGCAGGTATCAGCAATGGAAATCCTGTTTATTTTTCGGTTGCTTTCAAGCCGCTTCCGTCCATTGGGCAGGATCAGCCGAGCATCAATACAAACGGGAATCCGGGACTGTTAAAAGCAGGGAACAGGCATGATATTTGTGCTGTTCCGCGTGTGCTTCCGGTTGTGGAAGCTATGGCGGCAATTACAATCGTCGACCATTTATTGCGCAATAACGCTTATCGTACTAAATAATCAGACTAAATAATTGTACTAATAAATAAACGAAACAATGACTGGAATACAGGAAGAAGAAAATAAAATTATTGAAGAATTTGCCCTTCTTGACGACTGGATGGATAAATACAACTACATTATCGAACTCGGGAAGTCTTTGCCGGTTATAGATGCGGCATACCGACAGCCTAAATACCTGATTACAGGTTGTCAATCGAATGTGTGGTTACAGTCGGAAAAAATAGATGGACGTATTTGGTTTAAGGCAGACAGCGACGCTATTATCACCAAAGGAATTATCAGTCTGCTTATTCGGATTTTGTCGGGGAGAACTCCCGATGAAATACTTGAAGCGTCTTTAAGTTGTATAGAAACCATTGGTCTGACGAACCATTTGTCGCCCACGCGGAGCAATGGTCTGCGGTCGATGATAAAACAGATGAAAGTGTATGCTTTGGCTTATAAAAATACAATGGAACAACAATGATAGACAAAGAAAATTTATCCGAACTTCAAAAAGAGATTGTCAAGCGTTTACAGTTTGTGTACGATCCTGAAATACCTGTCAGTGTATGGGATATGGGACTTATTTATGCTATCGACGTCGACGAACAAAATAATGTAAAGGTCTCCATGACGCTTACTTCTCCCAATTGTCCTGTTGCGGAATCCCTGCCTGAAGAAGTAAAAACAGCCATAGCGCAGATTCCGGAGGTCGGCAAGGTAGAGGTAAAGATTGTTTTTACGCCGTCGTGGTCGATAGAGTACATGTCGGACGAAGCAAAACTTGAACTTGGCTTTTTATAACCCTCCTGTTGTCGTCTATTTACGGATGATCCTGCTTTGTGTGGATGGATGATGTTTCTTTTTCCTTCCATTTTGCTGTTTGTATGCTATTTTTTGCTATCTTTGCAACAATTATTTATTGTTATAAATAATTACAGAGTGGAATGGAGGGAAAGACATTCATACGTCGTATGATATCCAAACAGGGGCAACCCCATACGTAGAACAACCCTTTGTTTCGCTTTCTTTTTTGTCTTGAACTGTGATTCTAATGATTTATCTAATGGACTATGATTATTAGTGAACGAATGAACGAGTAAACAAGTAGATAAAAACGAGGACAAAGGGGAAGACAAAAGCGTCTGCATGGCAATTTTCAATTAGATAGATTGGCATGAAAGAAAACCCTAACCAGATGAAAGTGAATTGCTTAATAGAACAGACAGCTATCCTGCAAGCAAACAGGAATTAATTTTAAATATATCAGGCAATAATAATATCTTCCATGTCTCGTTATAGATGAAGATAACATTGATAAATTGATTTGTATATGAATGATTTTACACTTTTTACAAAGACATCCGAAGATATTCTTTATATAGTAACTCCGAGAAAACAAATAATTCAAAATATTCTGGATTATTCCAAGATAATGCAGGTTCGGAAAACAAAGAAAGGAAAGACACTTTTCTTCATGAATAATTAAGACTTGATTGCAGCATTTATTCGGGACAATTGTTTTTTGTATCGGAATGTAAACGATACTTGTTGTTACTGACAGAAAGATTTTTGCATGTAACATGGAAAAAACAATGAACCGATACGGCTTGCTTTTGTAGTATCGAATGATTATTTTGAGAACTTTTTGATGACAGGAGTCGATTCAACTAAAATAAACCAAACGGATTGCGAGATTAATATCATAACCTTAGGTTGTTCTAAAAATCTGGTAGATTCGGAACAACTTGCAGCTCAGTTGGAACAAAATGGATTTCGCATAACGTACGAAGCGGAACAACCATTGCCTGTTACCATTATCAATACCTGTGGTTTTATCGAAGACGCCAAAATGCAGTCTATCGAAACTATTCTGGCGTGTGCAGAGCAGAAAACGACAGGAGAGATAAAGATACTTATTGTTTTTGGTTGTCTTTCGGAGCGTTATGTGCATGATCTGCGAAAAGAAATTCCTGAATTGGATGCTGTTTTCGGCGTAAATTCCTTGCCGAATATTTTATCCTATTTGAATGCAAGAGTCTGTTCCGATATGTTAACTGTCCGAAAAATCAGCACTCCTGCGCATTATGCTTATCTGAAAATATCGGAAGGATGCAGTCATCGCTGTGCTTTTTGCGCCATTCCTCAAATACGTGGCAAACAAGTGTCTAAACCTGTTGAAGTTATTCGCGACGAGGCGCTTGTCTTAACAGAACAGGGCGTTAAAGAAATAATATTGGTCGCACAGGATTTAACGCATTATGGATACGATATATACAAAAAACGTCAGCTGTTTACGCTTCTGGAAGAACTGCTGAAAATCAAAAATATCGGATGGCTTCGTCTGCATTACCTCTATCCCAACTTTTTTCAAACGGATATCCTTGAACTGATGAAAGAATATCCGCAACTTTGTAATTATTTGGATATTCCTGTACAACATATTCATGATGAAATTTTGGAAGCGATGAACCGCAATATCACAGGCGATCAAATTCGCAGATTGTTCGATACGATACGCAATAAAATCCCTTCTGTTGCCATACGGACTTCCGTCATTGTCGGTTTTCCGGGTGAGAGAAAGAAACATTTTAATCAATTACGTGATTTCTTACAGGAAAGTCAGTTGGACAGAGTAGGTATCTTTACCTATTCCCACGAAGAAAATACTCCCGCCTTTAAATTAAAGGAAACCGTCAGTCGGAAAGAAAAGGAAAATAGAAAAGAAGAACTGATGCTTGTCCAACAACATATTTCGCTTCAAAAAAACAGACAAAAAACAGGACAAACTATCAAGACAATTATCGACAAACAAGAGAATGAACATTATACAGGTCGCACCGAATTTGATAGTCCCGAAGTAGACAATACGGTTATCGTTTTAAAGCAAAAGGAACCTCTTCGTGTTGGGGATTTTTACAATGTGAAGATATCTTCCGCCGAAGATTACGATTTAACAGGAACAGTTTGTTCTGAACTTTGACAGTTTTCAGTACAGAGAACCAATCACGACGCAAGTATAATGTCCCCCAAAATTCGGACAGTGAGTTAAGACAAAAAAGTATTAATTTTGTTATTGAGCGCAGCCGAAATACACTCAACGGATATTGAGCTTGTCGAAATATAAATTAGAGTTCAGACAAAAAGCGTCCGAATGGCAATTTTCAATTCTCAATTAATTTGTTGTATCTTTGCAAAAACAAATAAACAGCATCATGCTTCAGGGAATATTTAAGAAACAGGAGCCGCGTAAATTTAATTATAAGTCACGCTATTACAATCAGGACGAGGCAAATATACGGAAACAGAAAATTTTGAATAACGAACAGGATACCCACGTGAATTTTGGAGACCGATTTCGGCAAAAAATGGAAGCAAACCGAAAAATAAAACAAAATTCTCTTCGGAAACTCTTGGTAATGTTGGCAATACTTGCAGTGTTGCTCTATATTTTATTACATTAAAAACGATTTATATGTCTGACATAATTCATGTTCTCCCCGACAGTATCGCCAATCAGATTGCGGCTGGAGAGGTTATTCAGCGTCCTGCTTCCGTGATAAAAGAGTTGGTCGAAAATGCAGTGGATGCAGGCGCTGAAAAGATAGACGTCATTGTCAAGAATGCAGGTAAAACACTCATTCAGATCAACGACAACGGTTGCGGCATGAGCGAAACGGATGCGCGTCTGTGTTTTGAACGTCATGCGACTTCAAAAATCAACAATGCCGACGACCTTTTTAACCTGCACACCAAAGGTTTTCGCGGAGAAGCGCTTGCCTCTATTGCCGCTATCTCCTATGTGGAACTGCGTACACGTCAGGAAGATAATGACACAGGGACAAGCCTTGTTCTGGAAGGAAGTCGGTGTAAAGAACAAACTCCATGCACTACGGCAAAGGGGACGTCTATCCTTGTTAAGAATTTATTCTTCAATGTTCCTGCCCGTCGCAATTTCCTAAAAAGCGATACGGTTGAGTATGGACATATCCATGAAGAATTTCTGCGGATTGCCTTTATTCATCCTGAAATCGCATTTAGCCTTTATCATAACGATAAACTGATTTATAATCTGTTGAAATCGACATTAAAACAACGCATTATCGCTGTTTTGGGAAATCCCGCCAAAGAACGACTTATTCCGGTAGAACAAAAAAGCGATGTTGTCGATATAAGCGGATTTATCGGGAAACCTGAATTTGCCAAGAAAACACGCGGAGAACAATATATGTTTGTCAATAATCGATTTATCAAGCATCCTTATTTTCATCATGCCATAACTTCTGCCTTTGAAGACGTGATTTCGGCAAATCATTTTCCCACGTATTTCATCTGTTTCAATGTGCATCCCAATCTGATTGACGTAAATATTCATCCGACAAAAACAGAAGTGAAATTTCAGGAAGAGAAAATAATCTACAGTATTTTACGTGCGACGGTCAAACGTTCTATCGGGGCGTTTAATTTAGGTTCGTCGATTGATTTTGATAATATTTCGCCGATTGATTTCAGTTCTGTTCCTCAGAAAGGCATCCCCAGAGAACCGACTGTTACTACGCATCCCGATTACAATCCTTTCCATTCTCCCAAAACGACCGATACGTATAAAAACACTTATTCAACACTAAAAACAGGCAAGGCAGACGAGGGATGGCAAAAGATATACGAAAGTATTCAGGAAAATACGCCTGCCGAATCTTCCATTCCCGACGAAGGAGAACAGGCAAGTATGAAACCGTTTTTTGAAAATGAAGAAAATGCCGATGTCGATAATCGGTCTGCCATGTTTCAGACGTTGAATAAATATATCGTAGCACGAATAAAATCAGGTTTTGTTGTTATCGAACCCGAAGCGGCAATGGAACGGATTTTATACGAGCGTTACAACAAGTATTTAACAGACAGTCCGCAAAATTCACAAAAATTGCTTTTCCCCGAAACCTTAACCTTTTCGCCTCAGGACAGTGATATTGTTCACGATCTGCTGAAAGAATTTAGAAATTTAGGATTTGATATGGAAGCATTTGGCAAGAACACCTTTATTCTCAATGGCGTTCCTGCCGATGTAGTCGATATAAATGTACAGGAAGTAGTGGAACAATTGCTCGAATCGTACAAAAATAATCTTATATCGCTCAAAATAAGTAAGAGAAACAACATGGCTCATTCTCTTGCGATGTCCGTAGGGAGAAAGAAAATGCTCAGCTTATCGGAAGAGGAAATGCAATCGCTTGTTCAGGCGTTGTTTATAACTGAAACGCCTCATGTTGCTCCTTCCGGTAAAAAAATATGCATCACCTTTAAAGAAAACGATCTGATACGAATGTTTCGCTAAACAGTATGAATAAACGAAAAATTATAAACGATCCAATTTACGGTTTTATCAATCTGTACAATGATTTTATTTTTGACATTATACAGCATCCTTATTTTCAGCGGTTGCGCAACATACATCAGCTTGGGATAACCTATTATGTTTACCCGGGAGCCACGCACAGTCGTTTTCAGCATTCATTAGGGGCGATGCACCTGATGCAAAGCGCTTTGGATGTTCTTTCCGATAAAGGAACCGACATCACTCCCGAAGAAAAAGAGGCTACGCTGATTGCCATTTTGTTACACGATATTGGTCATACTCCTTTTTCGCACGCATTGGAATATTTCTTTGTAGAAGATTTATCGCACGAAGACTGTACAAAAATAATAATCCGAAAACTGAACGATGAACTCAAAGCAAATAAACTTGACCTCGCATTGCAAATCGTTGAAAACAAATATTCTAAATCTTTTCTGCATCAGTTGGTTTCAAGTCAGTTGGATGTAGACAGATTGGATTATCTCAACAGGGACAGTTTTTACACGGGCGTAGCGGAAGGCGTTATTGGGTCGGAACGAATTATTAAAATGTTGAATGTGTTCGATAATATGCTGGTTGCGGACATAAAAGCTATTTATTCTGTCGAGAAATTCATTATCTCTCGTCGGTTGATGTATTGGCAGGTTTATCTGCATAAGGCGGTACATGTGGTTGAGGTTATTTTACTTGCCGTTTTAAAACGGGCAGCTCAATTGTTTCAGGACAGAAAACTGAATTTTATTTCTCCTGCCTTGCGGTTTTTCTTTGAACAAAAGTGCATCAGCATTGATTATGATCTGAATCCACAGGCATTCAATGCTTATATCTCTTTGGATGACAATGATATTCTTTTTTGCATCAAGATGTGGCAGGAAGAGTCGGATGTTGTTTTATCGCAATTGAGCAAACGTTTGTATAATCGTCATTTATTCAAGATAGAGGTTTCTGAACAGATTTTTGAACAATCGTATATAGAAGAACTTCGTTGTCGGGCGGAACGGCAATTGGGATTAAGTCGGGAAGAGTCTGCATATTTTGTTATCAGCGGGAAAATGGAAAACAGAGCCTATAATAAAAAAGTGGAATCTATTCAGATTTTGGATAAAAACGGCAAACTTCTGCCCTTGGAAGAGATATCCGACCATCTGAACCATCGAACGCTTTCGGAAAATGTGAGCAAATATTTTGTCTGTTATCCCAAAGAAATCGACATTGCCGAATAAAGAAGAC
>JAISRU010000044.1 GCA_031273515.1 Bacteroidales bacterium
TGAAAAAAATGAAATAATAATCTGCTGTTTATGGAAATTCAACATTCGGAAATGCCCTTGCAAGCAGACGGAAGCGTTTATCATCTGAATTTGCGTCCGGACGAACTTGCAGATACGGTTCTTTTGGTGGGAGACCCCGGTCGTGTAGCTGTAATATCTTCCCGATTCGACGTCATTGAAGTCAAGAAGCAAAATCGGGAAATGCTGACCCATACAGGACTGTATCAGGGGAAAAGAATCAGTGTCGTATCCACGGGAATGGGGACTGATAATTTAGATATCGTCATGAATGAGCTGGATGCGCTCGTCAATATCGATTTGGATAAACGTATTGTGAAATCGTCGCATAAATCCTTAAATCTAATCCGATTGGGGACATGCGGAAGTTTGCAGTCCGATTTGGAGGTCAATACCTGTATCGCTTCTGCCTACAGTCTGGGATTGGACGGCTTGCTGCATTATTACAAACACAATCAGGACATGTCCGAAAAAGAAATTGTAGACCGGTTTATTGAGAAAACGGCATGGCGTCCTGTTTTTCCGTATCCTTATGCCGTTGCCGCTTCCGACGACTTGTTGCAGCAAATCGCTTTTGACATGTCCAAAGGAATTACCGTAACCGCATCCGGTTTTTATGCTCCGCAGTGTCGGATGTTGCGTTTGCCTCTGGGAATGCCCGATTTTGCACAACAATTAATAAACGTCGAATGTAAAGGCTTCAAATTCACAAATATGGAAATGGAAACTTCCGCTTTGTATGGACTGAGTAAATTGCTTGGACATAAAGCGCTTACTGTTTGTCTTGTGATTGCCAACCGTCCCAACGGAACATTCAGCGAGGATTATAAACCGGCTATCGGAAAACTGATTGAAACAGTCCTGAAGAGAGTAACAAAATTGTGATCCGAACGATTGAAAAATACACGGGAAATACAATTTTCATGCGAAAAATGCATCTTCTTTTTGCAGTTTTTTAGGGCAATAATTTTTCGTGAAGCGATGCTCTGACTTTAAGTGTCCTATTATTAGACATTTGCAAAGTCTGATGACGCTCTTTTTTTTTTTTCAAAGAATAAAAAACATACAAAAAAAAATTATACCTTTGCAACACATTTGTCATTGACCAATGGTGTAATGGTAGCACTGCAGTTTTTGGTACTGCCTGTCTAGGTTCGAATCCTGGTTGGTCAACATGTAAAAACATACATTTGTAATGAATGTAGTGGGTTTTTAGGGTTTTTGAGGGGGGAGACTTGTGTGTCCCCCTTTTTTTTGGTGTTTTTTGAAAGATGGGGGATATAACAGTTAAATTGATTACAGAATTAGTAGAAGAGAAAATTGTCGGAACAGATTTATTTATCGGAGAAATAAAAATAAAGCAGGGAAATAATATTCAAGTGTTCTTGGATGGAGATAGCGGCGTTACAATAGAACAATGTGTTGCTGTGAGTCGCCATATAGAACATAATCTTGATCGTACAAGAGAAGATTTTGAATTGCATGTATCTTCGTATGGGATAGGTCAGCCGCTTAAATTTCTTCGGCAGTATAAAAATGCGGTGGGAAAGCAGCTTTCTGTTATTACGGAAGAAAGTACAAGGTATTCGGGTAAATTAGTACGGGCAGACGAACAGATAATCGTACTGGAAATACCTGCAACCAGAAAAAAAGATCCCGCTGTACCGACAGAAATACCTGTTTCAACCATAAAGACGGCAAAAATAGAAGTTGTATTTAATTAGATATAAGGAATAAAGACATGAGCGAAAATCTGAATTTGATAGACACTTTTGCAGAATTTAAAGAGTTCAAAAATATAGAACGGGAATCACTGATGCGTATTCTGGAAGATATTTTCAAACAAATGTTGCAGCGGAAATACGGAGCGGACGCACATATTGATGTTATTGTAAATGTAGATAAAGGCGACGTTGAATTTCAACGGTGGTTGGAAATTGTGGAAGACGGACAAATTACAAATGAAAGCACTCAAATTGAATTGTCCAAAGCCGTGAAAATAGAACCTGATTTTGAAGTAGGCGAAGAGTTGTTTGAAACAATTCGTTTGCAAAATTTTGGAAGACGTGATATTGTCGCAATGCGTCAAAGTCTGGTTGCTAAAATTACAGAGTACGAAAAAGAACTTGTTTATCAGAAATATGATAAAAAGACAGGAGAAATTATCAACGGGACTGTTACTCAGGCATGGAGAAAAGACGTAACTTTTATCGACGATGATGGAGTGGAATTTATTCTTCCCAAAACAGAACAGATTCCCCGTGATTATTATAAAAAAGGAGACACTGTTCGTGCAGTAATCCTGAAAGTAACGCCAAAAACAAACGAAGCTCCCCTGATTATTGCTTCACGGATTGCCCCGCTGTTTTTAGAAAGACTGATGGAAGAAGAAATTCCTGAAATTGAGGACGGATTGATTTCTATCCGCAATATAGTTCGTCTTCCGGGAGAACGTGCAAAAGTAGCAGTGGAAGCATACGACGACAGAATTGATCCGGTAGGGTCTTGCGTGGGAATGAAAGGAGTTCGTATTCATGGGATTGTCCGTGAATTAAGAGAGGAAAATATTGATATTATCCACTATACAACCAATGCGAATTTATACATTACAAGGGCGTTAAGTCCTGCAAAAATCACTGCCCTCGAAGTGAATGAAAGTAATAAAACTGCTATTGCCTATATGAAAGCAGACCAAATATCACTCGCAATAGGCAAAAACGGAACTAATATCAAATTGGCAAACAAACTGACCGGATATGAAATTGATATCACGCGAGAAAATGCACTCGGTGAAGAAGATATCGTATTGCAGGAATTTGCCGATGAAATAGACCAGTGGATCATTGATACGCTGAAAAAAATTGGTTGCGATACAGGAAAGAGTGTTCTGGAACTGAGCCGCGAAGAATTGATTCGTCGGACAGATCTCGAAGAAGAAACAATAGATGAGGTAATTCGTATCATTAAAGAAGAGTTTGAAAAATAAAAACGACAGTATCCATAATCTATACAAAAAGCCGTTAAATAAAATTATTTGTTGATGTCAGAAGAAATAAAAATACCTCGATTAGGAAAAGCAGCCATAGAATTTAATATAGCTACATCTACTATTGTAGAATTTCTGTCTAAAAAGGGATTTACAATAGAAGACAGTATTAATACCAAATTAACAGCCGATATGTATAATTTACTGACAAAGGAATACCAATCGGAAAAAAATATTAAAGAAGTGGCTCAAAGATTAGATATCGGCACAACTGTTTCCAAACGGACGTCAACAGGATTTAAAACAGGAAAAGGATCTATTAAAAAAGAACTGAAAAAAGAATTGGCAAAAGCAACAGACAATAATCTCAAGAAAACGACAATCAGTCAAAAAGCAGTCGCCGAAGAAAAAAAGACAACGGAAAAGATAACAACCGTAGAAAAGGCGTCTATCACTGAAACTCCTGTTGAAATGCCTGTTGAAACTCCTGTTGAAACAGAAACGGAAAGAAAAATCCACAAATTCAAAATATTAGGCACTGTCGATCTGGATACAATCAACGACAGAGCAAAAACAGGCAAAAAGACAAAAGACAAGACAGGCAAAACAGAGCCCGCCGAAGAAACAAAAGAAAAAAAGAACGTCAAAGAAAAGAAAAAAGCGGGAGCAATAAAAACGGAAGAAGTAAAATCTGTCGATGCAAAAGAACAGACTGAAGTACAAGAGGTAAAACAGCTTGAAAAAGTCGAACAACAACCTGAAGAACAGCTTGAAAAACAGAAAGTAATACCTGTTTCGGAAGAAAAGACTCAACAGGAAGATAATCTGCAACAGGAAACGGCAATGACGGAAAAAATCGTCAAAGAAAAAGAACCCGAACCATCCGAACAGTCCGAACCGAAAGAAGAAATTAAATCGGAAAAAGACATCGAGGAAGCGACTGTTGTGGAAGAAAAAGAAGCTCCGGAACTCTTTAAACCGGGAACGCCCAAATTGTCAATGCCTACAGTTGTCGGGAAAGTTGATCTGGAAGCGCTCAAAAACAAGAACAAATCGCCAAATAAAACATACGCAGAACTAAAAAGAGAAAATGAAGAACGTATGTGGGCGGAACGTGCGGCGCTAAGAGCAAAAAGAAAAGAACGACATCATTCCAACAAAAAGAAAGATCAAACGACAACACACGAACAGAAAGATCAAACAACATCACACGAAAAGGCAAAAAGACAGGAATATACGTCGGATAAAAAGGACAAACACGACAATTTATTCAAGCCTGCCGTAGAGAAATTATCGGGCGTTAAAGTGGTGGATAAAATTGATCTTTCTTCATCAAGAAGAGAAAACGATAAGAAACCTGAACAGGGAAGACACGACCAACGAAGACAGGATCAGGGTAAATCTGAACACGGAAAACACGACCAACGAAGACAGGATCAAGGGAAGCCCGATCACGGAAGACCCGACCAGAGAAGACAGGATCAAGGTAGACCTGAACACAAAAAATACGACCAGCGAAAGCCCGATCAGGGAAGACCCGACCCAAAGAAGCAGGATCAGCCTAAGACGGACAAAGACGGAAAACGGGAACAGCGTCCGCGTTTCATTAAATTTAAAGATACCGATGCAAAGCCCGGACGTACTTATCAAAAAGATTTGTACAAACGGAGTACCCTAAGGGGAGAGAAGAAAGCCGAAATTACCAACGAAGAAGTTGATTCTCAAATTCGTAGAACGATGGCTCGTATGGCTCCTTCGGGAAAGACGAAATCGTCAAAGTACCGTCGGGAGAAACGCGAACAGATACATCAGGAAATAGAACAGGCACAGGAACGTCAGGCGCAGGAAAGAAGCATTTTGAAAGTAACGGAATTTGTTACGGTCAACGATTTGGCAAACATGTTGAATATACCTGTCAATCAGCTTATCGGAACTTGTATGAACATCGGATTGGTTGTGGCTATCAATCAGCGTTTAGATGCGGAAACCATTGTTCTTCTGGCGGAAGACAACAATTATTCCGTTCAGTTTGTCGGCGTCGATGAAGAAGAAGAAAAACAGGAAGACCATTCCAATCCTGAAGATTGGATACACAGAGCGCCTATTGTTACCGTTATGGGACATGTCGATCATGGAAAAACGTCTTTATTGGACTATATTCGCAAGACAAACATCATAGCAGGAGAGGCAGGCGGAATTACGCAACACATCGGAGCTTACGAAGTCGACTTGGGAGAAGGTCGTAAAATCACATTTTTGGATACGCCCGGACACGAAGCCTTTACTGCCATGCGGGCAAGGGGAGCTAAAGTAACGGACATCGTCATTGTGGTTATTGCGGCAGACGATTCGATTATGCCTCAGACAGTAGAGGCTATTAATCACGCTCAGGCGGCGGGAGTCCCCATGATTTTTGCGATTAACAAGATTGATAAACCGGGGGCTGATCCTGAAAAAATCCGTGCTGCATTGGCGAACATGAATTTGTTGGTCGAAGAATGGGGAGGAAAAATTCAGAGTCAGGATATTTCCGCAAAGAAAGGCATCAACGTGGACATCTTGTTGGAGAAAATATTGATTGAAGCTGAGATGCTTGAATTGCAGGCAAATCCAAAAGCGACCGCAACGGGGACTGTCATCGAATCGTCTTTGGATAAAGGACGCGGCTATATTGCCAAGATGCTGATCCAAAACGGGACGCTGCACAAAGGAGAGGTTATTGCGGCAGGAACAAGTTACGGGAAAATTAGAGCCATGTACAATCAATGGAATCAACTTATTACGTCTGCAGGACCCTCTTCGCCTATTTTATTGCTCGGATTGGACAGCGCTCCTCAGGCGGGGGATACTTTCAAAGTTTATTCCGACGAAAGGGAAGCCAAATCTTTGGTAGGCAAGCGTCAGCAGCTTATTCGGGAACAGGGATTACGCACGCAAAAACATATTACGCTCACCGAAATAGGACGACGTATCACGGTAGGCGATTTCAAAGAATTGAATATCATCGTAAAAGGAGACGTCGACGGTTCTATTGAAGCCTTATCCGACGCCTTGCTTCGTCTGACGACAGAGGGAGTAGAAGTAAAGGTAATCCATAAATCGGTTGGTCAGGTTACGGAGTCGGACGTATTGTTAGCATCTGCGTCGAATGCGATTATCATTGCATTTCAGGTACGTCCGTCGGCTGGGGCGCGCAAATTAGCAGAACAGGAGCAGATAGATATTCGCACCTATTCCATTATTTATGATGTTATCAATGAGATAAAAGACGCCATTGAAGGTATGAGAGCGCCCGAAATGAAAGAAATTATTGTTTGCAATATTGAAGTTCGTCAGATTTTCCGTGTTTCAAAAGTGGGTGTGGTCGCAGGTTGTTATATTCTCGACGGAAAAATACAAAGAAATACACGTATCCGCGTAATTCGCGATGGCATCGTGATCTTTACAGGAAAATTAGGTTCGTTGAAACGTTTTAAAGAAGATGTAAGAGAATTGTCCGCAGGCTATGAATGCGGTCTGAATATTGAAAGTTTTAACGATGTTCAAGTCGGCGATATTATCGAAGGCTTCGAAGAAATCGAAGTCAAAAGACAAGCAAGCAAAAATTGAGAATTGAGAATTGCCATGCGGACGCTTTTTCCTCACCCCCTGCCCCTCTCCAATCTGGAGATGGGAGAAAAACTCTGTGTTCTTCGTGTCTTCTCTGTGGAACTCTGTGAAATAATTTCTTCGTCCGAATGGCAATTCTCAATTCTCAATTAGATTGTCATTCATACGCTCCGATGCTGGGGGGATTATTTCGGACAGTTCCTGTAATATCCTGTGTCGGCTGAGGAATGTTTTTTCCTGCGGATTTGCAGGGAGAATTGTCCTGTAAATGAAAGTCATATTTCAAAGACTCTCTTATCAAAGGATCCTGATTTAAAATCAAAGCAGAATAAAAAGTCAATTCAGACAGTATGTCCGACTTTATTTTAAGCAGACAGTTTTCCACATTCAGTTTAAAATCGACTTCATTTGTTTTGCTGCAACCAAATTCGGTAGAGGCATTTCCATAAACAATATTGTTTGTGAAATCACATTTGAAATCACCCATATACCGTATTATCTGACTTCCATCGCTGACTTCGTAGTAATTGCTGAAAAAAGCAGACGGAGTTGTTCTGCCCGAAGAAGAATAATGATTGTAAATGGTATTGTTCGAAAAAGTATAATTCCCGCCCTGAGCCAACAACAGACAAAATTCTCTGCAATCGGCAATGACATTATTATAGGCTTCCACGCTGTAGCTTCTTCCCAGAAATCCGATTTTCTGCGAACATTTAATAAGGGTATTGGTCAAAATAAGTTTGTTGCCCATGCTTCTATTCATTATTTCTGCCTGTATGCCGATATAAGCATTTTTAATAACTGCATAATTGATGATATTGTCCTGACTGCCTTCGTTAATCCATATTCTATCCCATTGCGCATAGTCGTTACTATAGGCAAATGCTCTTCTGTCCCCCTGAAAAACAACCTCATGGTCTTTTGTCCCATTTACGTGCAGACATCCTCCCTTATAGACCCATAAGATGCCGTTTTTATGCAAATAGATTTGTGTACCGGGGTTAATGGTCAGTTTTGCAGTCGAATCGACCACCGCACATCCGTAAATCACGTATGGTTTTTCGTTTGTCCATGTAATATGTTCTCCTTCTGCAGCGACTATTTTATAGTGTAACTGACTGCTTCCAAGTTGTATTGTCCTGTCGGGAACAATAAAATGAGCGTCTTCTCCAAAGGCAATCAATTCCACATTTTGTCTGTTTCCATTGGTGAAAAAAGCCAGCGTATCGGTTATCAACAAGGGAACATTTCCTCCGTTCGGATTGATATTCACCTTTACAAAAATAAAAATACTGTCTTGCGGAGGAATTTCTATCTCTCGAAACATTGTCCCTGAAGCGCCGTCTACATTCACACTGAAAAAAGAAGTACTACCTCCAATGAGCGCTATATTGGTTTTAAGGACGCTTTTATAAGGATTGCGTACTCTAAACATCTGCGTTACAGAACCAACAGTTGTAAAAACAGTATCAAACAGTATCAGATTGTCCGAAAAAGACAGGTACGCATTCCCGTTAGAGTTAATCCTGTCCCTCTTGCAGGAAAGGGACAGAAAACAAGCTATTAGTCCGAAAATAACAATAATCCGAAAAAAACAATGTTTCTTTTGCATGTCTTTACAACGTCTTTTTTCTTTTGATATTGCACACACTAATGGAGAATTGAAAATTGAAAATTGAAAATGGCGCAAGCGACGATTATTGTCTTCTCTTATTGTCTGAGTCAGGATTACAGGATTGACAGGATTAAGAAATAGAAACACCCATGACAAAAGATACATTTGGACACACAAGAGGATGATTATATGTAGGTCAAGTGGGTAGAGAGAAAACAGAACAAAAAAGACAACTGTCATTGTAAGCAATTTGGCAATCCAGAAAAACGCAGAACAAAGAATAATAAAATCATAATCAATCAGTTAATCAGATGGTTATTGAGCGTAGCCGAAATATTAATCAC
>JAISRU010000095.1 GCA_031273515.1 Bacteroidales bacterium
GAAAACAGCCGCCAAATACCTGCAATCCGGCAGAATGACTTACAACGGCAGATATGCTATCCCTTCCCGATATTTCCTGATTTCGGACAGTATCATCTCCGATTTTATCGAAGTAAACAGGGAGTGGTGAATTTGGATTCATCCGGTTATATGTTTGTTATGTCAGTATTTAACACCAAATGTCCATTAGAATCTAATTCCCGAGACAGATGTAATTTTTGTCGGAATATTCAATATTCCGGCAATCTTATTCCTGCTTAGGGATTGCTTCCGGCTTCGTGCCTCGCCGTTGCAATTGACTACGTCTAACTCACGTTTGCGGATTCTTTGCGTTCTTTGCGTTTAAACAGATTTTTTAAGACAGCCTCGTCATTTCAACTTGTTTGTTGCCTGCAATATCGGGTCTACTACTGATGACGACAAGGCGGGAACAACACACGCTGTCCGTTATTGCAACGGCGAGGAACGAGCCGGAAGCAATCTCCCAAGCCGGACAAGTCGGAACAAAAAAGGCATGTTTCTTCATTTTCGTTAAAAAATATTTTTATCATACTATAATCATTTTCAGCAATTAGTGATTTTTGTGTTGAAAAAAAATGTCTAATCGGAGTAAAAATAATTCGGATAATAATTTTTTTTGTATTTTTGTGCCCAATGTTTAATTAAGTTTTTACAAGATGGAAAACAGAATATCATTTTCGTTAAGCGAAGCCGAAAAACAGGAAATACTTGCGGCTTTGAATGTGTTGAACACGAAACTGCTGCCCAAGTTGACGGAGTTGGCTCAGGGCGAAGCACGCGAACTGCCCACGATGGGCGACAAGTCTTACGGCTTTGTTCTCAAGGCGCTTGAATACGCCAAACAGTATCCCGAATACGCGGCGCTGATTGATGTGGCAGAGTTTGAAGGGGACGTTAACTCTGTGCAACTGTTGCGCGAAATCCACGTACCGCTTGCACAACTGACAAAGAAAGTGCATGATACGATGACGCTTGCAGGCAGCGAAGCCTACGTATCGGGGCTTACCTACTACGGTTCGAGCAAAGAGGGGCTGAAACGGAAACTCCCGAACGCCACACTGATTGTTGAGGAACTGAGCAAACGTTTTCCGGGTCGTTCAAAAGCAAAAAAGGATGAATAGCGGAACATTGCTGTCGGTCAGTTCCCCGTTACTGTTCGGAGATGTGAGCATTGCTAGCGGCGGACAGGTCTTTTCCGATAAAAACGACGGATTTCCTGTTTCCAATCACGATACTTCTGTTTCCGACCTCAACACGGTACTAAAAACAGCAGGATACTGTTGTCCTCAAACAGCATGTTGCGGTTGTCAACCGCAAATTTTCCGTCTTCGACCTCAATATTTCTATCTCCGACCTCGACCCTGTGCTGAAAATCGACGTTTTTTGCCGCCCGGGACAGAAATGTTGCAATCGCCGAAGGCAATGCTCCATTCTTCAATGGCAAGTTGCCCGTCGTCGACGGCAATTTCGAGTTTTCGGACGTCCGAAATTGCGGTCGGAAACAGGAATGTGCCTGTCGGGAACAGGAATATTTCGGTCGGAAATGGCAATGTGGAAGTCGAGGATTGGAATGTGGAGGTTGTGGACAGGAACAGTTTCACGGCTCACTTGTCAAAAAAACCGAAAGTGATATGTAGTCCGTCTCGAAAGAGACACAAAAAAAATAAACAATGAAATCTTTTTTCGATTCTCCTCAAGGACGTCCCGCCTTTACTCCGGACAGTATAAACTCTTTATCTTCCGATGAAGTTTTTGTTTTTGGCAGCAATCTCGCCGGACATCACGCAGGCGGAGCTGCTCGGACTGCATTTAAAAAATTTGGAGCCATTTACGGGCAAGGTGTCGGACTGCAAGGACAAAGTTATGCCATACCAACCATGCAGGGCGGCGCTGAAACTATCGCCCCGTATGTGGATGAATTTATTGACTTTGCCAAAGAACACCCCGACTTATTTTTTTACGTTACCCGCATAGGTTGTGGCATTGCCGGATTTAAAGACGGAGAAATAGCTCCGCTTTTCAGGAAAGCATTGGAGTTGAGTAACGTTTGTTTGCCCGAATCGTTCGTTCATGTTTTGGACAATCCGCAAATTCCGGAGAGTTATAAAATAATGAAATACGGTCAAGTGAGAACACTGGCAGATATAGTCAAGGTACTTAATGAAGAACATCATTACGATAATTTAGAAAAATTGATGACTGATTTCCGGGAGGTTTTGGAACAATATCGGCGAAGGGGCACCATTTCCGCTGAAACTTTTGATTTAATACAATCTGTTTTTCAGGAGAATAAACGTTCTCTATTCAATAAACGACGATTAAACATAGCTCGTTTAGAAAAAATACTGACGGACAAAAACAATATCAA
This sequence comes from Bacteroidales bacterium, assembly GCA_031273515.1. Taxonomy (GTDB): domain Bacteria; phylum Bacteroidota; class Bacteroidia; order Bacteroidales; family WCHB1-69; genus JAIROC01. The sequence continues at coordinate 2,390 of JAISRU010000095.1, forward strand.
TGACAAAATGGAAGAGGTTTTTTATAAAAGAAGCATTGCCAAAATGCTAAGAATTATTCAATATCTGAACAATTATCAAAAATATACTGCTCCGGAGCAAATACTCAAAGATATTCAAAAATTATTCAACTCTTCGCCCAGTGTTTTTAATGATAGTTTTCACTATCCCCTTTATTTCTTTGAACATGGATTGCGTAACCTGTGGGACAAGATTACGCAAAATGGTATTTTAGATAACATTTTATTGGAAAAAGTTATGTTTGGACAGCATGACGAAAAAGTTGAAAAATTGGGAATCAACAAAGTAATAAGAATAGATTACGAAGATGACGGACCTTGTCATCCGGAAGTTTATTTTCCGCGTGAAGTTGGTACCGGTCCTGTATATGTCAAAGGAGATAGAACATTTATCAAATCCTGTGGTGAAGGCAAAGGTCCCAACAGCATACCTGATTATTATGAGCGAGAACTTTTAGAAATTATCCGGGATTCAGAAGTTGGGTGCTAATCATGAGCTTTTTAATATTTGGACAGAAAATTCAAATAAAAAAATCGGGTTGCAATCAATCTGATATTCCCGGTCATGAAATTCCTCCTTCTGTGAATCTTTTTGTTAAGGTTACAAAAAGCTGTAATGCCAAGTGTTTGTTTTGTTCTAATGCAAACACAAAGAGCAATGGTAATTTCAATCAATTAAAATTATTCACGGTTGTTCAAGAAATTATTGCACAAGGAATTATTGTAAATCGTATAAATATTACCGGTGGCGAACCGTCGCTTGTACCGGACTTAGTTCAATCAATATTAGACGAATGTAGCAAAGATGTTTATCAGAATATTCACTTGCATCTGAATACTAATGGTTTGTTTCCACAATCACAGGATTTAATGAAACATCCGCGATGGGATTCCATCTCCATGTCACTGCACCATTACAACATCAATAAATTGTCCGAACTGTATGGTGTTTCTGTTCCCGAAACAGCCTTCGCCTTTGAAGGAATAGATATGGCAAAAGTGAATGTAAGTTGCAATTTGATAAAAGGATACATAGACTGCGCAGAAGAAGCTCATAAAATACTTGACTTTACACTTGATTTAGGAATGCCTCGTATAGGATTTGTCGCATTGATGAAAGTAAACGATTACTGTCTGAATCATTATGTGGATTTTGAAGATATTGGATTGAATACGATACCGCATGTATATTTCACAAAATCAATGGATAGAGGAAATGATTGCAAATGCAGCAACTATTTGTATAATAAAAAGCTCAAAATTTTAGAGATTTATACACGCAATTATATGAATCCGCTTTATTGCGAATCTTCGCTGGTTTACGACGGGGATTATTTAAGACAGGGATTTCACGAAAATAATATTATCTATTAGAGGATGAAGCCAATCGAAGATATTTTTAAGGAACGTATTCTTAATGACAAATTGAATACTTCCTACCCTTTAAATCCTTCGGACTGGTCAAAATATAGAACTTCCGACAGACTTCAGTTTGCAGAAACTGAAGAATTGTCGTTTTATGTTCACATACCTTTTTGTCAAAATCTATGCAGCTTTTGTGAATATACGCGAATGAGATGCCCTGAAAAAGATCTGCAAAGGCATTATCTTGATGTATTGAATGCTGATATTAAAACATTTATTAACAAACATCAATATCTCGTTCTGCGGGGATTCGATATTGGAGGAGGAACACCGACCGCATTAAACGATGATAATTTTGCCTGTTTAATGGATATTTATAAAAGTAGTGTTTCGTCCATACATTTAGCGCCGGATTTTGAGCCAAGTATTGAAGGCACATTTCAAACTTTATCCGAAAAAAAGTTGCAACTGATAAGCGATTCCGGAATCAGACGCCTTTCATTTGGCGTGCAATCTACAAGCGGCAAAGTGCTTTCTGTCGGTATGCGTACGGGAACATCTTTTGCCGTAATGAATCATTGGATAAAATATGCAAAATATCTTGGTATTCGGAAAATAAACTTAGACTTGATGTACGGTTTAAAATGGCAGAAATTCAACGATTTGGAAAAAGATATTGCCAAACTTGTTCTATTAAAACCCGACCAGATAACGCTATACGAATTAAGAACAAACACGCTCGGAGTGGACGGTTACATGTCGAAAGACGATTTGTTTCGTTCCTATTGTTTATTATACACCGGATTAACGTCTATTGGCTATCATGCACGTTTTGGGCAAAATACATTTTCCATAAACACAGATGATTTTGGCGTTTCGTCCTACCTGCGTTGTAGAATGTTGGATGGCATACCTTATAAAGGATTTGGCATTTCAGCGCAAAGCATGAACAGTCAGGGAGTAAGTTATAATGCAGGTAAGAATAAAATCGACTTATCATCATATCTCAATCTGGAAGCATATAATGAAGAATATAGTTATCGGCTTCCCAAGGATGAATTGCTGTCAAAATATATTGCAGTATCTGCTTATAGTGGAAGACTGTCTTTAAGAAGATGTTCCGACATTTTAAAGAAAGACTGTTTTCTATATTATAAAGACGAGATTGATTTTTGTATAAAGCACAAATTGATGACATTAGAAGATGATATTCTCTATATTACTCACGACGGATTTAAAAATTATGGAGCTGTCTTTTCTTTATTCTATTTATAAACAATACTCATGCAGACAGAACAGTTTTAGCTCGCCGGACAATTCTCTACAGACGATACCTCCCGATATATCGCGCTCACCAACTTAATCCGTTCTGTTCGGCAAATCCGATGTCAGCGTTAAAAAATACTTTGCCAAATTTGTCGAAATTGGCATTTTGAACGTGGAAGGTAAAAATAAAGGCAGAAAATATATAATCA
>JAISRU010000101.1 GCA_031273515.1 Bacteroidales bacterium
GAACCTCAGGAATCCGAAACAAATCCAAAACAACCGGAACTGAAAATACCCAATATCTTTACGCCAAACGGAGATTATGTGAATGATTATTTCGTCATTTCCGGAATAGAACAACTATCTGAAAATCAACTGATTGTTTATCACCGGAACGGACGTATCGTATATGACAAAATGAATTATCAAAATGATTGGAATGCAGAAAATATTGAGAATGGAGTGTATTATTACATCTTTAAATTTATATACCAGAATACACAGTTTATGCGCAGTGGATCGCTTACTATTAAGCGGTAAACAAAAAAAAATCATTATTTCTTTCAAAATATTGTCGATAACATTAAAATTTTAGCTATCTTTGCTTTTCCGTTTTTTATGAAACGTGAGTTGTTATTTATACATGGAAATATTAGTATTGATTAAACTTTTCAAATTTATTTTTATTCGTCAAAGCATTTGTATATGGAGGAACTACAAGGATTAGCGTCAATGGAAAATAAGCAGTCGGACAACAACAATGGACAAGTTGAAGATGTTAATAATCAGGAGATTATTCAGGATGAGAAAAACAGGCAGGAAGAACAGACAGAGGATTTAATTTCGTCTGAACCCAGCCAACAGGAAGAAATATGTCTTGTCGAACAGGAGAATTGCGAGCCTGAAATATCGCTGCAAAACCCATCTTTATCGACAGAAGAAAAGGAAGAAAAATCTTCGATAATGGAGCAAGAATCGACAAATACATGCGAAATGGATGCAAAACAGGCGGAAATTGTTCAATCGGAGCAATCCGAAGAAAGCGTTCATGAAGACATTGCTGCATCCCCAATCGCAACAGAAGACGAAGATGCGACAATGGTAACACAGGAAGAGCAGACAGAGAATGTTATTTCATCCGAACCTGACCAGCAGGAAGAAGTATGCCCTGTCGAGCAGGAGCATTGCGTCCCTGAAATATCGCTGCAAGACCCATTTTTACCCACAGAAGAAAAGGAAGAAATGGAACAAAAATCGTCCGATGTATCCGAAATGGATGAAAAAAGAGAGGAAATTGTTCAATCGGAGCAATCCGAAGAAAGCGTTCATGAAGACATTGCTGCATCCCCAATCACAACAGAAGATAAAGAGGAAGATGCTGCAATGGAAATACAGAGGGAAGAAAAAAAGAGGACAAGAAGTGAAAGTACATCCATGACCGAAGTCGCCGACAATGAAGAAATTGAAATTACAGACGATTTTTTCGATCATCTTACACGTCAGGAAGTAGTGGAAACAATGGAAGACATTGTCGGAGAACCGGATATTGTTAAGATTAAAAAACAAATCGCACTGCTCAAAATCCGCTTTTTGAAACTGAATAAAGAATATAACGAGGAAAGACTGCAATCGTTTCTGGCAAATGACGGAAACAAAGAAGATTACGATTATTCGGCAGATGAACTGGAAATTCGCTTCAACAAAGCCTTTGACCGCTATAAAGCCAACAAAATAAGGTATACGGAAGAGTTGGAACAAACCAAAATCGTTAATCTGGAAAAGAAACGGGCATTGTTAGATGAATTGAAAGTCCTTATTGAGTCTTCTACCGATTCTTTGAAGCAAATATATGATCGGTTTAAAGAGATTCAGACAACATGGAAAGAAATAGGTTCTGTTCCTCAGGCAAACGTCGCTGAATTGTGGCAGAATTATCATTTCTATGTTGAAAAATTCTTTGATAAAGTAAAAATAAACAGAGAATTAAGAGACCTTGATTTAAAAAAGAACCTGGAACGCAAATTGGAAATCTGTGAAAAAACAGAAGCCTTGTTGTTGGAACAGTCTATCGTGAAAGCATTTAAACTCTTACAGCAATATCATCATGAATGGAAAGAGTCTGGTCCTGTTGACGAAGAAAAAAGAGAAGAATTATGGAATCGCTTTAAAACAGCTTCGAATAAAATTAACCAGAACAGAAGAGAACATTACGAGCGAGTTGCCCAACAACAGGAAGAAAATTATAATGCAAAAGTGGCGCTCTGCGAAGAAATAGAAAAGATTGTAAATACAGAACCCGCTGACGTTAAACAACTTTTTGCATTAGAAACAAAGGTTTCAGATTTGTTTAAAACATGGAAAAGCATTGGCGCTTCGCCCAGAGATGTACAAGATGAAGTATGGGATCGGTTTCGGTCTGCTATGGATACTTTTTTCACCAATAAAAAGAACAGGTTGGGTAAAATGAAAGAAGATCATCTAAATAATTATAATATTAAACTGAATTTATGCATTCAGGCAGAGGCAATCGCTTTGAGAAAAGATTGGAAAAAAGCAACGGCGGAAATACTCGCTCTACAGGACGAATGGAAACAAAGTGGTTCTTTCGATTACAAACAAACCGAAAAACTGAGGAAACGCTTCCGTAAAGCATGTGATGATTTCTTTACTGCAAAATCCGATTATTTTCGGAATATTCAACAGTATGACGCAGAAAATCTGCAGAAAAAAGAAGATCTTATCAAACGGGTGAACGAGTATGTTTTTGTAGATTCACAAGATGCAAATTTTGAAGCGCTGAAAGAATTTCAACGGGAATGGACGTCGATAGGTTATACGGCAACTTCGGAAAAAGAACGTCTTTGGAATGCTTTTCAGACAGCTATCCAGAAACGTTTCGAAGAATTGAAAAGGTCTGTGAATACAATGGACAAAACCAAATATGCGGAACGTATTTCAGGTATCATGGAAAAAGGTAACAAATCCAACGAAACGATAGCAAAAGAACAACGTTACCTTCAAAGTAAAATCAGACAACTGACCGACGATGTGAATTTGTGGGAAAACAATCTGGGTTTCTTTGCCCATTCAAAAAACAGCGAAGAACTCAAAAAACAGTTCGGTAAGAAAATAGAAGATTCTAAAAAAGAAATTCAAGAGTTGCAGGCAAAACTTGCTATCATTCAAAAAAGCAAAGCAGAAAACCCTAACCCGAAAAGTGAACAAGGAAACAAGTCAACAAGTGAACAAGCGAACAAGAACGCAAAGCGACGCAGATAATCCGGACGTCATTGCTTCCCTTTTGTCTTGAACTGTGATTTATCGGATTATTGTCTGAACTGTGATTTATCTGATTTACTTGATGAACCTGATTAAAATTGTCTGAATCAGGATTTCAGGATTTACATGATTGCCATTCGGATGATAAAAATTTCCCGCAGAATACCGCAAGCTCCACAGCGAAAAATCATAGTCCATCAGATAAATCAGATAAATCGACGCACGAAGCGAGAGCAGAGACAAACTTGTTTGTCTTTGCCGAGCAAGAAGGAGAAAGGCGTAGCCAATCAGAGTTCAGACAAAAGCGTCCGAAGGCAATTTTCAATTTTCAATTTTCAATTCTCAATTATTTATTGTACCTTTGCATTCAACAGATAGATATCAAAATAGAAAATACAGATATGCAGAAATTATTATTATTAGGTGATGAAGCAATTGCTCAGGGCGCTCTTGATGCGGGTATTTCAGGTGTTTATGCCTATCCGGGTACGCCCTCAACAGAAATAATGGAATATGTTCAACATGCTAAACAGGCAGAAGAAGACGGTATTCATCGTACATGGTCTGCCAATGAAAAAACAGCGATGGAGGCTGCCGTCGGAATGTCGTATGCAGGTAAACGGTCGTTGGTGTGTATGAAACATGTGGGAATGAACGTCGCTGCCGATTCTTTTATGAATGCGGCAATTACAGGCGCTAATGGTGGACTGGTTATCTTAGCGGCTGATGATCCAAGTATGCATTCTTCTCAAAATGAACAGGATTCGCGCTATTTCGGACAGTTTGCTTTTATTCCTGTTTTTGAACCTTCCAATCAGCAGGAAGCATACGATATGACTCGCAAGGCATTTGATTTTTCGGAAGAGTTTCAAATACCGGTGCTTTTGCGTGTAACCACCCGTCTGGCGCATTCCCGTTCGGGAGTGATACGCGGCGAAGTGCGTCCTCAGAATCCGATTAAATTACATCCCAATCCGAAACAGTTTATTTTATTGCCGGCAAATGCACGTGTTCAATATGCCGCTTTGTTAGATAAACAGCCTCTGTTTCTTGCCCAGTCGGAACAGTCAACGTTCAATAAATATATCGACGGCACGGATAAATCAATGGGAATTATAGCTTCGGGCATCGCTTACAATTACCTGATGGAAAATTATCCCGATCGCAATTGTCCGTATCCTGTGCTGAAAATATCCCAGTATCCCCTGCCCAAAGGACTTATAACTCGATTAGCTGACGAATGTCAATGCATCATGGTGATGGAAGAAGGTTATCCTTTAATAGAAGAACAACTTCGCGGATTGCTCAACCGTGGACTGAATATCAAGGGACGTTTAGACGGATTCCTTCCCCGCATGGGCGAATTAAATCCCAATGCGGTAGCTGTAGCTCTGGGAATGAAAGATACTCAGGGTGAAAAAATCCCCGATATTGTCGCTGCCCGTCCGCCCGCATTATGCACGGGTTGTCCACATATCGATTCGTACAATGCCTTGAACGAGGCGATGCTTCCTTACGGGGAAGGTCGTGTTTTTTCCGACATAGGCTGTTATACCTTAGGTGCATTGCCTCCTTACAATGCCATTTATTCTACGGTGGATATGGGAGCCTCGATCACGATGGCAAAAGGAGCTTCCGACGCAGGATTGCTCCCAAGCGTGGCTGTGATAGGCGATTCGACCTTTACTCATTCAGGAATGACCTCCCTGTTAGACTGTATTATTGAAAATACGGCTGTTACAGTAATGATTCTGGATAATTCGACCACGGGAATGACGGGTGGACAGGATTCACATGCTTTTGGTCGTTTGGAGAGTATTTGTATAGGATTAGGCGTGGAAAAAGAACATATTCGGATAATGAAACCGCTTAGAAATCAACATGCGGTCAATGTGCAGATCATTCAGGAAGAGTTGGAATATCAGGGCGTTTCCGTGTTGATCCCCACTCGTGAATGTAT
>JAISRU010000249.1 GCA_031273515.1 Bacteroidales bacterium
AGTGGTATTACTTTATCCTGCAATTGCTCAGGGAGCATAAACTCAACACGAATTTCTCCGTGAAAGATATACTACAAATACTCTTAGAAGTGAAGCATGTATGTATTGATGACAAATGGCATCCAGCTGAAATTACAAAAACAACTGCCAAGCTGCTCGCTAAATTGAATATTAAGCATATTACGTAAAACAGGGAAAAGTTACGGATTAACTCCGTATGACAATTATCAATTATCCATTGTCAATTTATTAAGTCCGTATGGCATTATCAATTTTCAATTCTCAATTCTCAATTATTTACGCTTATCCACTAATAAATCACAGTTCAAGACAATAACAAAAAAAAACGATACCCTTGTTAAGAGAGTATCGTCCATATGAAAATCAAAATTGAATACACTGTTATATTATTCGGGCTGTTTTCCAGACCTTTCCGGTTTGGGAAGCAACACCTTGCGGGAGAGTTTCAACTTACCCGTTTTCTTGTCGATCTCTATTAGTTTGACGTCTAATTTATCTCCGACTTTCAAAACATCCTCGACATTGTTGATCCGTTTGTGATCTATTTCGGAGATGTGTAATAAACCGTCTTTTCCGGGAAGAATTTCCACAAAAGCGCCGAATGCCAAAATACTTTTCACTGTTCCGTGATAAATCTCATTCACTTCAGGAACAGCAACAATCAATTTAATTCGCGCTATCGCAGCATCAATAGAGTCTTTATCCGAAGAAGCTATGTCGATAATTCCAAATTCTCCTTCTTCCGTAATATTGATAATCGTATTGGTTTCGCGTTGCATCTCCTGAATAATCTTACCTCCGGGTCCTATCACAGCGCCGATAAATTCACGGGGTATCGTCATCTTAATAATGCGAGGTACAAACGATTTGTAATCTTCTCTTGGAACAGAAATGGTTTTCATCATCTCTCCGAGTATATGTAAACGTCCTCGACGAGCCTGATCCAATGCTTCCCGCAACACTTCGTAGGATAATCCTTTTACTTTAATATCCATCTGACACGCTGTTATGCCATCGGCAGTACCTGTTACTTTAAAATCCATATCTCCCAGATGATCTTCGTCGCCCAAAATGTCGGAAAGAATGGCGTATTTTTTTGTTTCTTCATCGCTGATCATACCCATCGCTATACCGGAAACAGGTTTTTTGATTTTAACGCCTGCATCCATTAACGCCATTGTTCCTGCGCAAACAGTCGCCATGGACGATGAACCATTCGACTCCAAAATGTCGGAAACAATACGAATAGTATAAGGATTTTCTTCTCCCGCAGGGACTACAGGTTTCAACGCCCGAAGCGCCAAATTGCCGTGTCCGATTTCCCTGCGTCCTGTTCCGCGTATCGGCTTGACTTCCCCCGTCGAAAAAGGAGGAAAATTATAATGCAACAAAAAATTGTTGGTGCCTTCAATAATAGCGCCGTCAATAATTTGCTCGTCGAGTTTCGTTCCCAGCGTACAGGTTGTCAAAGACTGTGTTTCTCCGCGTGTGAAAATAGCCGAACCATGTGCGGATGGCAGATAATTCGTCTCACACCATATCGGACGAATTTCATCCAATTGTCTGCCGTCGAGACGTGTTCTGCTTTCAAGAACAACACTCCGCACAGCATTCCATTCCACATCGTTATAATAACGTGTGATTAGAGGCGTTTTTTCTTCCCGTTCTTCTTCGGGTAGACTTTCAATAAGCGCTTCCTTAATTTGTTCAAAGGCTTCGGTACGTTCCTGTTTGGTTGTTGTCCGTTTGGCGATAGCAACTATTTTGTCATACGCTTCTTCCTGAACTTTCTTCCGTAAATCCTCGTCATTATTTTCATGACAGTACTCCCGTTTTGTTTGCGCTTTTTCCACCTCTTTTGCCAGATCCAACTGAACCTGACATTGTATGCGGATAGCGTCATGAGCTACTTTTAAGGCTTCGAGCAAATCTTCTTCCTGCACTTCTTTCATTTCACCCTCAACCATCATAATATTATCCATGGAAGCTGCCACAATAATATCTATGTCCGCATTTTCCAATGCCGTAATGGAAGGATTAATCTGAAATTGCCCATTTATCCGCGCGACACGCACTTCCGAAATAGGTCCGTAAAAAGGAATATCCGATACTGCCAGCGCTGCCGATGCAGCTAATCCAGCCAAAGCATCGGGAAGGTTATCTTTATCTCCTGAAATCAGCGTAACCAAGACTTGTGTTTCCGCATGATAATCTTCGGGAAAAAGAGGACGCAAAGCACGGTCTACCAGACGGGCTATCAATATTTCATACGTAGAAGGACGAGCTTCCCGTTTGAAAAATCCGCCGGGGAAACGACCCACAGCAGCATATTTTTCCTGATATTCGACCGATAACGGCATGAAATCAACATTTTCTGCCGCTTCCTTTTTGCTGCAGACCGTAGCCAACAGCATGGTATCTCCCATAGTGACCACTACTGCTCCGTCTGCCTGTTTGGCTAATTTGCCTGTTTCTATGGTGATGGTTCTTCCGTCACCAATATCAAATGTTTTTGTAATTACCATATTCTACTAATTATACACGAAAATGCAAAAGGCAAGCCCGTGCCTTTTTATTTTCTATTTTCTCAGATTGAGTTGTTTGATAATGGCTCTGTATCTTTCTATGTCGATACGTTTTAGATAGTCGAGCAACTTTCTTCTCTTACCTACTAAGCGCACCAAAGATCGTTCTGTTGATAAATCTTTGTGATTTCTTTTTACGTGTTCGGTTAAATGTTGAATACGATAAGTGAATAAAGCAACCTGACCTTCGATAGAACCTGTATCAAATTCCGATTTGCCATACTGTTTAAAGATGTCTTTTTTTACTTCGGGTGTTAAATACATAACTGATTTTCTTTAAATTTATCTCCGTTGAATTTCCAAGTTGCAAAAGTACTAAATTTTGAGACATAATCAGCCACTAAACGAAAAAAATATTTCAACACATTTTGGGCTGTCAATTGTTTACATGTCAAACATTTAGGACTGACGTCGTTTTTTTCAACCGTCAATATATTGAATTTGCCGGCAAAATCGACTGTTATTTTATCATCAAATGTCGAAAAAATCGGCGCTGTCTGCAAAATTACGCATTTGTTTTTCGTGAAGATTCGCACAGCGATTTCGACAAAACAGAGCGTCCTAAAACAACTGCAATCCAAAGGAGCAAACAATACATCCTGACTTCGTCATTCTTTGGGATTTTTTCCTTGTATCTGTCGTGAAAAATGCGGAAAATAAATTGTACCTTTGCAAAATTTTATGAGCATCCATATATTAGCAATAGAAACTTCCTGTGACGACACTTCGGCGGCAGTATTGCAAGATACTGTTTTGTTGTCTAATATCATCGCCAATCAGACGGTTCATGCGCAATACGGAGGAGTCGTTCCCGAACTTGCTTCACGAGCACATCAGCAGAACATTATTCCCGTTGTCCATGCCGCTTTGCGACAGGCGGAGATCGACAAAAGACAGTTGTCGGCGGTTGCTTTTACACGGGGTCCCGGTTTGTTGGGGTCGTTGCTTGTCGGAGTTTCTTTTGCAAAGGCTTATGCCTATTCCTTGCAGATTCCGCTTATCGAAGTAGATCATCTACAAGGACATATTTTATCTCATTTTATCCATAAGGACACGCCTGCTCCTCGATTTCCTTTTTTATGTTTGTGCGTATCGGGAGGACATACGCAAATCGTCAAAGTAAACAATTATTTCGACATGCAACTTATCGGCAGCACCATCGACGACGCCGCCGGAGAAGCCTTTGATAAAGTTGCTAAAATGTTGGGATTATCTTATCCGGGAGGTCCTTTGGTGGACAAATTAGCCAAAGAAGGTAATCCGAATGCTTTTTTATTCAGTCAGGCGAATGTGGCGGATTACAATTACAGTTTCAGCGGACTGAAAACATCGTTTCTGTATTTTTTGCGCGACCGTATAAAAGAAACTCCCGACTTCATAGAAAAGAACAAACATGATTTGTGTGCATCCATGCAAAAAGCCATTGTCGATTCCCTGACAAAAAAACTGATAAAAGCATCCCGCGACCTGAAAATCGAAGAAATAGCCATTGCAGGAGGCGTATCGGCAAATTCGGCTTTGCAGCAGGAATTAATTCGTTTGTCCTCTCAGTACAAATGGAACCTGCATATTCCGCATTTGACTTTCAGCACCGATAATGCCGCTATGATTGGCATTGCCGGTTATTTTAAATATCTGCATAATCAGTTCTGTGATATTTCTTCCGTTCCCTACACACGTGGTTAATTGAAAATTGAAAATTGAAAATTGAAAATGAGCCTGCGGACGCAAACAACCTACCCGTCATTTTTTCTGTACCTCCCAAAAACTTTATTTTACCTTAGGGGAACTTTATTTTACCTTAGGGAAACTTTATTTTACCTTAGGGAAACTTTATTTTACCTTAGGAAAACTTTATTTTACCTTAGGGAAACTTTATTTTACCTTAGGGAAACTTTATTTTACCTTAGGGAAACTTTATTTTACCTTAGGGAAACTTTATTTTACCTTAGGGGAACTTTATTTTACCTTAGGGAAACCAGGATGCATACCTGACGGCATACAGTGTTGGTTCTTTATCATTTGTTTCTACCGAGCGAGGCCTTCCTACTGAATGCGATTCAATTCGCAATTAAATAATTATGTTTATCAGATAAATCAGAGTTCAAGACAATAATCGTCGCTTCGAGCAATTTTCAATTTTCAATTTTCAATTCTCCATTCTCAATTATTTTGTGTACTTTTGTTGTTTAAAAAATTAATCCTAATAATTATGATTGTTAAGACTTTTGGGAGTTGTATCTACGGAGTAAATGCAACGACGATTACGGTTGAAGTGAATGTGGATTCGGGTGTGAATTTTTTTCTGGTCGGGTTGCCTGACAGTGCAGTGAAAGAAAGTCAGCAACGAATAGATTCAGCGCTGAAACACAATGGATATAGAATCCCCGGTAAAAAAATAATTATCAACATGGCGCCTGCCGATCTGCGTAAAGAAGGTTCTGCTTACGACTTAACCATTGCAATCGGAATATTAGCCGCTTCCGAACAAATTCAGTCGGAGGACATCGGTAAATACATTATTATGGGAGAGTTATCGCTCGACGGTGATTTAAAACCCATCAGAGGCGCTTTGCCTATTGCCATTGAATCGTGCAGACAGGGCTTCAAGGGAATTATTCTGCCTCAAGAAAATGCAAAAGAAGCCGCTATTGTCGATAAACTGATTGTCTACGGAGTAAAAAACATCAAAGAAGTTATTCGTTTTTTCAACAAAGAACAGGAACTGGAGCAAACGGTTGTCAATACAAGGGAAGAATTTTATAATTCATTGACTGAATACGAATTTGATTTTGAAGACGTAAAAGGTCAGGAAAATACAAAAAGATCATTAGAAATCGCCGCTGCCGGAGGACATAATGCTATTCTGATTGGTCCTCCCGGAAGTGGAAAAACGATGTTAGCCAAACGTATTTCTTCCATTTTGCCTCCGCTCACCTTGATGGAGGCTTTGGAAACAACCAAAATTCATTCCGTCGCAGGAAAGATGCACAGAGATATGTCGTTGATTTCAGTTCGACCGTTCAGGTCTCCGCACCACACCATTTCCGATGTGGCATTGGTTGGAGGCGGTTCGCATCCTCATCCCGGAGAAATATCATTGGCGCACAACGGTGTTTTGTTTCTCGACGAATTGCCCGAATTTAAACGTTCTGTCTTGGAAGTGATGCGTCAGCCTCTTGAGGAGCGTCATGTTACTGTTGCCCGTTCCAAGATGAGCGTGGATTATCCGGCTTCTTTTATGTTCATTGCCGCCATGAACCCTTGTCCCTGCGGTTATTACAATCATCCTGATACAGAATGTACCTGTCAGGAGGGAAGTGTTCAGCGTTATCTGAATAAAATATCAGGACCACTCATGGACAGAATTGACCTGCATGTAGAAGTCATTCCCGTTCCGTTTAAACAACTGACCGATAAACAAAAAGGAGAAAGAAGTCATTTAATTCGCGAACGGGTCATTAAGGCGCGGGAAATTCAAAAAGAACGGTTTAAACTCAACAAGGGAATTTACTGCAACGCCCAAATGACGACAAAATTAGTAGCGCAACATTGTAAATTAGATCAATCGTGTCTGGATATCCTCAAGACTGCCATGGAAAAATTAGGACTTTCCGCACGAGCCTACGACCGGATTCAGAAAGTCAGCAGAACCATTGCCGATCTCAATGACAGCGTCGATATAACTGTCGAACATCTGTCCGAAGCTATTAATTTCAGAAGCTTGGACAGAGATAGTTGGGGAAGATAATCTTTATTAATTGAGAATTGAAAATTGATAATTGATAATTGCGCAAAGCGACGAAGAAATTAACACACAGATTTTCCCTGAAAATCCTGATTCAGACAATGAGAAGCAATAACGGGAAAGGCAATCCTCGTCCGCAGGCAATTCTCAATTCTCAATTATTTTTCTGCAATCAGAGGTGAAAAGACGTCAATCTGTCTATTTGGACATTGTTGTGTGAATTTCCTCTCAGGTTGACCTAAATGACAAATAAAGTTGCATTTATGTTTCCAGACCCATAAAACAGACAAACTTCCGAAGACCTTTTGTCGAGCGTTTGTATGTTATTTGGATCGTCGTTTATTTCATTGAATGCAAATAGTTTGGAGATGTCGGTTGAGAGAAAAAT
>JAISRU010000034.1 GCA_031273515.1 Bacteroidales bacterium
GAATGAATTGCTTCTACAGGACATACATCTGAGCATGCACCGCAATCAACACATTCGTCAGGATTAATAGAATAAACATCACCTTCCGTGATTGCCCCTACCGGACATTCGCCCATGCAACTGCCGCAGGCAGTACATACATCGGGATTAATTGAATAAGCCATAATTTCAAAATTTATAAATTGTTATTTCAATGTTGCAAAAATAGCATTTTCAGCTATATCACAGCACACTGTTTCGTTATTTAAAATAATTATAAATAACGACCTTTTTCTTTTGAATATCAATCATTTATAAATCAATAATTTTCCGCTTTCAATTCAAAGAACGCCTGAGGGTGATTACATGAGGGACAAATTTGTAAGGATTTCTCTCCTTCATGCACATAACCGCACTTGCTGCACATCCATTTTACCTTGACAGGTTTCTCGAAAACAGTATTGTTCTTTACATTTTCGTACAATTTCAAATAACGCAATTCATGTTCTTTTTCAATCGTTGCGATGATTTTGAATTTGGCTGCAATCGCAGGAAATCCTTCCTGTTGTGCAATTTCTGCAAACTGAGGATACATCATGGTCCATTCTTCGTTTTCTCCTTTTGCTGCTTCCTGCAAATTATGTAATGTATCCCCGATAATTCCGGCAGGATAACTCCATTTGATTTCGGCAGTGCCGCCTTCCATAAAACGAAATAATATTTTCGCATGTTGCTCTTCCTGTGAGGCTGTTTCTCTGAATATATTTGCTATTTGTATATATCCTTCTTTTTCAGCCTGTTTTGCAAAGAACGTATAACGGTTCTTCGCCTGAGATTCGCCTGCAAAGGCTATCAGTAAATTCTTTTCTGTCTGGGTATTCTTGATACTTTTATCCATATTATGATTTTATTTAATTGTTACAATGTTATTAATTGTTGTTGTCTATTTAGACCTGAACAAAACTGTCCTTCAACCCATTTACCCAAAGTAAATAGCTGTAATACCGAAAAGTAAACTGCTGAAAAGAATGATTATCCGAAGAATACAACTTATCCCACAGTTTCATCACCAAATCTTTATTTATTATTCTTTCCGTATCGTCCAACAGTTGAATTTGTTTTTTCAAGTCTGTATTCATTGCATACCACCATTCTTGTGCCAAATGAGTATTTGGCAGTGATTTTTTCCATTGTATCTCGTTCGGAACAATGCCGACCATGGCGCTACGAAGCAAATACTTATTCCATCCGTTATGAATTTTAAACGTGGACGGCATCGCAAAAACCGCTTCTGCCAATTTGACACTATTCGAAAACGGACTTAAACTATCCATCCCAAAACAGGCGGCAGTCTGTTCCTCCAAACGAAGGATGGTCGGTAAAGATAAGGTATAGCTTTCAAATAGCCAGTCATTCAATACCTGTTTTGCTTGTCCCGATATGCTGTGTGTTCCGATGGCGCTGTAATCGCGGTTGAAAAATTGCAAACAATTACACTCCCTCTCTTTGCAATGAAGAGCAGTATTTCGAGCCATCAAACATTCCCGTATCCAGTCTTTAAACATCCATTGTGAACGAAGAAATCTGAAAAAAGGAGCAAAATATCGGGCATATCCTCCGAATAATTCATCTCCTCCCTGATCTCCAATCATAGCATTCATGCCGTGTTGTTGCGCCTTTTCCATCATTTTATATCGGACAAAAGCATCCATACTGAAAACAGGAAGATGTTGTTTCTGGATAAGCATCCCCAATTGTTCAATTAGCTGTCGAGGAGAAAAGGAAATATTGACCCATTCCGTTCCTGTTTGTGTCGTCATTTGTTCTATCCGAGCGAGACTTTCCTCCGAATGTAAATATCCGGAAGTAAATGCCGTTATTTTCACGTCCGGATTTATCTTTCGGGCGCAATAGAGTAAAGCAGCGCTATTTATGTCGCCGTCTATCCCGACGGCAATTTCGGTATTACCTTTGATATTATTGCCAACACTTTCCAAAACCAACTGACGAACCGTATCTATATAAAACGACTCCTCATATTCATTATAGCCTCCCTTACAGTTTTTATAAGGAAGCGTGTAATATGGTTTTTCGGTCAATGAATGATCCGTTATTGAATATTCAAGGTAATGCGACGGTGTAAGTGCATGAATATCCGAAAAGAAAGACTGTTTGCAACTTGTAACATCTCTTCCTGACAGAAAGTCTGCTACTGCATTGACGTTGATTTTCCCGCTTTCTTTTAAAGTTGAAAATAAAGTGTTGCTTTCCGAAGCGATCCCAAAGTGTGTGTCGGTTTGACAATAAAACAAAGTCCGATTGCCAAAATGGTCGGCGGCTGCATACAGTTTTTGCTTATTTGCATCCACTACAATCAGTGACCAGTATCCGTCAAAAGAAGCAAATGCGTTTGTTCCCTCCTCTAAGTACAAACAAAGGGCAGTTTCGGCGTCGGAATTGCTGATACAACCGACATTCCGATGAACGATTTTCTCTGTCAGCTGACTGCGATTGAATAATTTTCCTGCAAAAAGCATCACTACATTATCCGATTTTGCCAGATAATGATGATCTTCTCCTTCATGGAAGCATGTTACCGCAGTCAGGACAGCAGGCATAGCGGGGTCGTAAGCGGAGAACAAACCTTCTTTGTTGAAAAAGAATGTTCTTTGCTCTTTCGTCCCCCGATGTGCAAGCGTGGCAAGGGCGTCATCCACGGCTGTTTTTAGAATGCAGGCAGGGGGAGCGTTTGTTTCATTGACAAGGGCAACCAACCCATTCATGCACTCATTATTCCTGAATGAAAATCTCCTGTTCTGTTTTTCCTTCCGCTTTCAACGAAACTACAGAGCCTCCTGTATAGAGTTTTCCATTTATTTCTTTCGATGCAACTACCCGTAAGTTCACCTCTCTGTCCCACGTGCCTTCGTACTGACCGGCTTCATCCGTATAGACAGTTCGTTTGACTTTTTCCGAATAATTGTCATCCCCGAAGACAAGTTTGCATGCCGGAACAGGAATTATTGATCCGTCCGAATATTGCATCGACACCTTAATAATTGCTTTGTACAGTATCTCTTTCTTACAAGAGAAACTACAAACAGCTAATAACGAAATAAATACAACGACGTAAAATGTTTTTCTGTGGTTCATACTCATTTTTTTTGCTCGAAAATTGAATAGTTCTACTTTTTTTTAGTAATATTGCTATCCGAAAAATTGATATTGCAAAATTACATTTTATTCTGATACAAAACGAGTTTCCATAAATAAATCTTTAAAAAAAAATATCGACATGAGAAAAATAATGTTTTTATTCGCAGTGAATGCGGTTTTATTCAGCACGACGGCAAATCTTTTTGCCCAACAGACAAATAATAATCAAGGAAAAATGAACTCCAAAGAAACGGTGGTGTTATTAAAAACCAACATGGGGGACATGAAAATCAAACTCTACAACGAAACGCCCTTACACAGAGATAATTTCGTGAAATTGGTAAAGGAAAAATATTACGATGGATTACTTTTTCATCGAGTCATTCCTAATTTCATGATACAGGGTGGAGATCCTGATTCAAGAAATGCTCCTGCGGGCAAACGTTTGGGTATGGGAGGACCGGGATATACAATTCCCGCAGAAATAGTCCCGCAATTCACGCATAAAAAAGGAGCTTTAGCCGCTGCACGCATGGGCGATCAGGTAAATCCCAAAAAAGAATCTTCAGGATCGCAGTTTTATATCGTGCATAACAATAATGGCACGCCTCATTTAGACGGAGCTTATACCGTTTTTGGAGAAATAATCGAAGGAATGGACATTATCGATAAGATAGCAATGGTCAAAACAGATGCTGCCGATCGACCAACAGAAGATGTTATCATACTGAGCGCTACTATCGTAAAATAATTGCGACAAGGATAATGAATGAACATCTGAAACATATCAGAGAAGAGATTGATGCCTTTTCGACAACGTCGGCAGAGGAAGTGGATAAATTTCGTCTGAAATATTTGGGTAAAAAAGGAATACTTACCGCTCTGTTTGACGATATTCGTACAATTGCGCCCGAAAAACGGAAAGAGTTTGGGGAAAATGTCAATACCTTAAAGAAAATCGTACAGGAAAAGGTAGAGCAACTCCGACAAACGATAGACAATAATCGGTCGCAAAAGACAGAAATGCTTGATTTAAGTCGTCCTGCCAACAGTCTTTCTTTGGGATCGCGACATCCTGTTTCCATCGTTATGCAGCAAATTTGTCAGGTATTTGAAAAAATCGGATTTACTGTAACAGAAGGTCCCGAAATTGAAGACGACTGGCATAATTTTGAAGCTCTGAATTTTCCGCCGGAACACCCCGCAAGAGATATGCAGGATACCTTTTTTATCGAAAAAAATCCTGATATTGCATTGCGTACGCATACGTCGTCGATTCAGGTACGGATCATGGAAAACAATCCTCCTCCTATTCGGGCAATTTGTCCGGGACGTGTCTTTCGGAATGAAGTAGTTACGGCTCGTTCACATTGTATTTTTCACCAAATAGAAGGACTTTACATCGACAAACATGTTTCTTTTGCCGATATGAAACAGACACTGTTGTATTTCGCCAAAGAGATGTTTGGTTCACATATAAAGATCCGTTTGCGTCCTTCTTATTTTCCGTTTACCGAACCTTCTTCCGAAATGGATATTTCCTGCGATATTTGCGGTGGAAAAGGATGTAATTTATGCAAATATTCCGGATGGGTCGAAATACTTGGATGCGGTATGGTCGATACGAATGTCTTGGAAAACATGCATATTGATCCTGATAAATACAGCGGTTACGCTTTTGGAATGGGCGTGGAACGTATGGCTCAACAGTTATACAAAACAAAAGATATTCGTCTGCTTTTTGAAAATGATATTCGGTTTTTAAAGCAATTTCAATCCCTGTGTTAGCGTCGATAAATTGACAAGTGAAAATGTCGCGAAGCGACGGGTATTGTCTTGAACTGTGATTTATCTGATTGGCGTCGCCTTTCTCCTTCTTGCTCGGCAGAAGCAAACACGTTTGCCTCTGCTCTCGCTTCGTGC
>JAISRU010000111.1 GCA_031273515.1 Bacteroidales bacterium
CGGACGCTATCGAATTGGTATGGGAACAAACACAGGGACAACCCTGGTTGGTCAATGCCATTGCCAGAGAGGTAATTGTAAGAATATTGCAGTCGGACTATACTCAACCGATTACTGCCTACATGGTGGAACAAGCCATACAAACCATTATCCTGCGTCGCGATACGCACATCGACAGTCTGCTCGAACGTCTGAAATAAGACCGTGTGCGGAAAATAATTCAACCGCTTATCATCGGTGAAAAAGGAGATGTAGACAAACTCTCGGATGACTATTCCTTTGTTCGGGACATAGGGTTGATACGCGACATTCCCGGTGGTTTTTTACCTGCCAATCCGATTTATTCCGAAGTGATTGTTCGTACCTTGAGTTTTAATGCACAGGACAACCTGCTTGATAAAAAATATCCCTACCAAATGCCCCGCTACCTCAAAAACGGACGCATCGACATGGATTTCCTGATGTGCGATTTCCAGCAGTTCTGGCGTGAAAACAGCGAGATATGGATCAAAAAGTTTGATTATGGAGAAGCGGCTCCTCATCTGATACTGATGGCGTTTCTGCAACGGGTCATCAACGGCGGCGGACAGATTATTCGCGAAATGGCGGCAGGTACGGGTCGTCTTGACCTCTGCCTGATTTACGAAAAACGTAAATACCCCATCGAACTCAAAATACGTTACGGAAACAAATACATAGAAAAAGGTATCGAACAAACTGCCCGCTACATGGATACGCTCGGTTGCAAAGAAGGATGGATCGCTGTCTTCGACCGTCGTACAACAGTGAAATGGGACGATAAACTGTTTATGAAAAAAGAAATTGTCGACGGAAAAACAATTACCGTCGTGGGACTGTAAACCTTGTGAAGTGAACAAGTGGACGAGTAAACGAGTAGACAAGTGGACAAGTAGACAAGTAACAATTCTGCGGGAAATAATTCTTTGTCGCTTAGCGCTCTTGTTCACTCGTTCACTAATAAAAAGATAGATAATGATGAGAATGTTTGGAAAGGAAAAGATTATTTATGCCGTTGTTATCGGTATTATTAGTATTGTATATGTTGTTACGGCGTTTAACAGTCACGGTTATTACCATGCAGATGAGCACTATCAGATTGTTGAATTTGCAGGTATCAAATTGGGGACGCACAAGCCGTTTGAAGTTGCATGGGAATACGAAGAACAGGTTCGTCCGACGGTTCAGCCGACTATTTGTTTTTTGGTTATCAAGATGTTCACCATTTTAGATAATAGCAATCCTTATTGGCAGATGTTTTGTTTGCGTTTATTGTCCGCAGTTCTTGCTCTGACGGCAATCGGACTGTTTGTCAAACGCACTATCAATCAATTTGACAATAAATATGTCCGATTAGGATACTTTGTTTTATCTTATCTTTTGTGGTTTATCCCCTATCTGAGTGTTCGGTTTGCGTCGGAGTCATGGTCTGGACTGTTTTTCTTGCTCTCGCTTGCCGTACTTCTGAACAATACGTCGGAAAATCGGAAGAAATTCTTTGTGGCAGGTATCCTTATCGGACTGGCTTTTTTGTTTCGTTTTCAGATAGCTTCTGCCGTTGTCGGACTTTGTTGCTGGCTTTTCTTCATCAGGAAGACCAAGATACGGTATTTCTTAGTTCTATTCGCTGCTTTTTTGCTTGTCCTTTTGGCGGGGACATGTCTTGATACGTGGTTTTACGGCAGATTTGTTTTTACGCAATGGAATTATTTCCATGTCAATTTCATCGAAGACAAAGCGTCCATGTTCGGGACATCTCCATGGTATTTCTATCTTCTGACGCTACTTAAATCTCCTACTTATTTTGTGGGAATACCTGTAGCGCTGTCCATTGTTCTGCTTGCTGTTTTCCAACCCAAGAATGTTTATTTGTGGTGTTTTATTCCGTTTTTCGTACTTCATTCTTTTATTCCTCACAAAGAGGAACGATTTCTGTTTCCGATTGTTTACCTGTCCCCCGTTATATTGGCGATGGCGTATAATCAGATACGTGTATTTCTTCAAAAGAGGATGATAACTAAGGTCGTCAGTTATGTTTTGCTGATTGCGTTTGCTGTGGTGAATTTGACGGGTGTTGTGGTTGTATCTCAAAAAGGGGGAGGATTAGCCAGAATGTGTACTACAAAATACATTTACGAGAGATACAACGATCGTTCTATTCGGTTAATCTGGACGGTATGGGCGAATCCCTACAAACCGTGGGAAGGATTAGGTTCAAAATTTTATTATCCTCATGACATAGAATGGGGAGGACGAATTGAGCATCTTGGCGAATTAAACGATACGTTGATTGCCCACGACAAAGAGAATTTACTGATGATAAAAAAGAGCGATCTGGAACTGCCCGACGCCCGTGAATTGCTTCGAAAGAACCACTATATATTCGAAACACAGACTATTCCCACATGGATGCTCCCGATAATAAATTCAGGTTATCCCCTTTCCGACAATCATATATTCTGCTTATACCGATACAACCCTCAATCCAATTGAGAATTGAGAATTGCCTGCGGACGCTTTTGTCTGAACTCTGATTATTAGTGGACAAGTAAACGAGTGAACGAGTGAGATTACAAAAGAGTATTCTGGATTGCTTCCGGCTTTGCCGTCGCAATGACGGCTTCGTTGTTTGCATCGCTTTGACTCTTGTTCACTTGTTTACTCGTCCACTAATATGATTCAGACAATAATAAATACAATTTTGCAGCGTCACTTTTGTTAAATAAGAATGAGAAAAAATAGCTGTAGGCATAAAAAAAGAAAAAGAGATGAAGAAAATTATTATTTTATCACAAATAAAGACAACGACTTTACATTTATGGATCATGTTGAATTTTGTACTTCTACGGCTAAGGACTAAGCGTTTTCAGACTTTTTTGTCAATTCCAGAACATTCTGAAAGTGTCCCTAAGAACTATTTGTCAATTCCAGAACGTTCTGAAAGTGTCCCTAAGAACTATTTGTCATTTCCAGAACGTTCTGAAAGTGTCCCTAAGAACTTTTTGTCAATTCCAGAACCTTCTGAAAGTGTCCTTAAAAACTATTTGTCATTTCCAGAACATTCTGAAAGTGTCCCTAAGAACTATTTGTCATTTCCAGAACATGCTGGAGAACTGTCCTGAGAGTTGTCGGGAAGGGTTCCTACGCTTAGGGTTCCGTCCTGAACAAAGATTTTTATTAGTGGACAAAGGGGGGATCGGGTCAAGCCCGCAATGACGGGTAAATATTTGCGTCAGAATGGCAATCCTGTAAACCTGATTCCTACAAAGGCGAGGACAATTGGAAGACAATCCTCGTCCTCAGGCAATTCTCAATTTTCAATTTTCAATTCTCAATTTATTTTGCTACTTTTGCATTCGTTGAATATAAGACACAAATATAAGTTTATATAATTGATATTCTGATGAAGAAAATAATAGAATGTGTACCTAATTTTAGTGAAGGTCGCAATATGGAGGTTATTCGCAGGATTGTTGCCGAAGCCGAAAAAACAGAAGGAGTAAAAGTGTTGGACGTCGATCCGGGCGTCAGTACCAACAGGACGGTTGTAACTTTTGTCGGGAGTCCTGAAGATGTCAGCGAGGCTGCTTTTCGATGTATAAAGAAAGCGCAGGAGTTGATAGATATGCGTCATCATAGAGGGGATCATCCTCGTTTTGGCGCTACGGATGTATGTCCTTTGATACCTGTTGCCAATATTTCGATGGAGGAAACAGCGGAATATGCCCGTAAATTAGCCGAACGTGTGGGGACGGAATTAAATATTCCCGTCTTTTGTTATGAAGAAGCGGCATTTGTTCCTCTCCGACGAAATCTGGCGAATTGCAGACAGGGAGAATACGAAGGACTTAAAGATCGTATTATTACCGATGAATGGAAGCCTGATTTCGGACCGGCTCTTTTTACAGACACAGTTGCGAAGTCGGGAGCTTCGGCTATCGGAGCGCGTGATTTTCTGGTTGCCGTAAACTACAATCTCAACACCACGTCTACCCGACGCGCTAATGCAATTGCCTTTGACGTAAGAGAAAAAGGTCGTCCTAAGCGGGAAGGAAATCCGATTACGGGTAAAATCGTAAAGGATCAGGACGGCAATCCGGTGATGATACCCGGTACGCTGAAAGGAGTCAAAGCTATTGGCTGGTATATCAAAGAATACGGAATTGCGCAGGTATCGATGAATATCACGAACCTGTCGCTCACGCCGTTGCATCTTGCTTTTGAGGAGGTATCCCGCTGTGCGGCAGAGAGAGGTATTCGCGTTACGGGTTGTGAAATCGTCGGACTTATCCCCAAAAAAGTACTGACCGACGCAGGAAAATATTATCTGGCAAAACAAAGTCGCTCTCTGGGTGTGGACGAAAATGAAATCCATAAGATAGCGGTGAAATCAATGGGATTGGACGATTTAAAACCTTTCGATCCGAAAGAAAAGATAATCGAAGCTCTTTTAGACGCCGAACAAAAGGAAGAAAAACTGATGGATATGAGCTGTACGACTTTTGCCAACGAAACCGCAAGTGAAAGTCCTGCTCCCGGAGGAGGTTCTATTGCTGCCTATATGGGTGCATTGGGAGCGGCGTTGGGAACGATGGTCGCCAATTTGTCGGCTCACAAACAGGGATGGGACGATCGTTGGGAGGAATTTTCTCAATGGGCAGAAAAAGGACAGCATCTGAAAGATGAACTTTTATTTCTGGTAGATGAAGACACCCGTTCTTTCAACAGAATAATGGAGGCATTTTCTCTGCCGAAGAATACGCCGGAAGAAAAAGAAATCCGTTCGACCGCTATTCAGGAAGCGACAAAGTATGCTATCGAAGTTCCTTTCAGGACGATGAACAAGGCATTTGAAGTCTTTGGCATTTGCAGAGCGATGGTTGAAAAGGGAAATCCCAATTCGGTAACGGATGCGGGCGTAGGTATTTTGTGTGCGCGTGCTGCCGTTCTGGGAGCGTATCTTAATGTCAAGATAAATGCGGGAACATTAAAAGACAAAGATTTTGCGTCTGACATTTTAAAGCAGGCTGAAACATTGGCGGATCAGGCGCAGCAAACGGAAAAGGAAATACTGGGAATGGTTTACAACAGAATGTAGACAGTGGAAGATTTTTTGTGTGAAACAACAGACGATTTGCCGCAAATTGCGCGTACTTTGCTTCGGAAATACACTACGGAACGTATTTTTGCTTTGCGGGGGGCTATGGGATCGGGCAAGACGACGTTTATGCAGGCAATTGCAAAGGAGTTGCATGCGACAGACAGCGTATCAAGTCCCACGTTTGCCATTGTGAATGAATATCGTTCGGACGACGTACCCATTTATCATTTCGACTTTTATCGCATAAAAAACCTGCGGGAAGCGATTGACGTCGGTCTGGACGATTATCTGTACGGCGACGGATATTGTTTTCTCGAATGGGCAGAAAACATCGAAGAACTGCTTCCTGAAGACACGATAAATGTTTATATTACTGTAAATGAAAATCAGAGCAGGACTTTTTCGTTTTAGGCAGGAAGGAGACGCAAAACAGAAAAGACAGCCGTCATTGATAATAAAGTAAATAGAAAATATAGACGTATGAAAATAGTTGTAGTAGAGCCTGTCGGAATAAGCGCTGAGAAAGAACAGGAAATTCGCTCTCGGTTCACGGCGATGGGACATGAATTTGTCTTTTATCCCGACAGAAACGAAGACAAAAACGTGCTTGTTCAAAGAATGCGGGATGCAGATATTGTTGTTATCTCCAATATTAAAACGGATGCGGACATATTATCGCAGTGTCATCGTCTGAAGATGCTTTCCGTTGCCTTCACAGGTCTGGATCACATTGATTTGGAATATTGTCGTCGTCGTGGAATAGCGGTGAACAATGCTTCGGGATATGCCGACGTTGCCGTATCCGAGTTAGCTGTCGGATTGATGATTGCTCTTTGTCGGCGTATTCCTTTTTTGGATGCGCAAACAAGACGTCAGGGATGTCGCGACGGCTTTCTGGGACGACAACTCTGCGGACAAACGGTCGGAATTGTCGGAACAGGCGCAATCGGTACCTATACAGCGCTGACTTTGCAGAAAATGGGATGTAATATAATTGCGTGGAGCAGAACCGAAAACAAAACCATTACGGACAACAACATTCCTTATTATCCTTTGGACAAACTGCTTGCGACGGCGGATATTATTTCGCTTCATCTTCCGCTCACTTCCGAAACCTTTCGACTTATTGACGGACAAAAACTGGCTCTTTGTCAACGACATGCTATGCTGATCAATACCGCAAGAGGGGACATCGTCGATAACAAAGCGCTTGCTGACGCTCTTCACAACGGGACATTGGCAGGCGCGGGGATAGATGTTTTTGAGTACGAACCGCCTCTTTCGGACAGTCATCCATTAATTTCGGCTCCCAATTGCATTCTTGTGCCTCATATCGGATATGCCACAGAAGAAGCGTTCGGCTATCGGATAGACATTGTCTTTCGGAATATCGTTCAATGGCTCGAAAAAGGGAATCGTTAGGGAAAATCCTCAATGAGGCAAGATGTGATGATCGTGGTCGTGGTCGTGATTGTGTTGAGGAAACAGTGTCCTGAACCATACGTTTCGACCCGTATATGTTCCTTTTTCGGTAATCACGAATGCTTTAAATTCGTATCGGGTATGGGGCGACAAATCGACTAAACGATAAGAAAACGTATCCGAATTAATCACGATGCGGGTGAATTTGTTTTCGTTTTCATTTCTGTATTCAAATCCTTTGCTTAAAATCGGTTCGTTGTCGGCAACGAAGTTAGCGGATAAAACGGCTTCTTCTTGAGCGATATCAGTTGCTTCGTTGGTAAAGACGCCCTTGTATTTCACCGACCTCAGGACAGGATAGCCACTGTTTACATAAGGCGGTTGATCCTGTATCCATATCTTTTGATTTTGATCCAATTTGGCGCAGAAGAATACCGACAGCATTTCGTTGTTCGACACGGGAGTTCCGAAGTTACACGGACGCATTCCATCGACCTTTGCGTAATAGCAGTCGGACGCTTCGAGTTGAATACCTGTTCCTGTCAGTCCGATTTTATCAAAGATGGATTCCTGATAACAATTTTTCATGGTAGCTTTGTATTTGTAGCCGTCTAATGATCCTGCAATTCCGCCGACATGGTTTTGACCTTGCAGACGTCCTGTATTGCAGCAATTGGCGATGGACGTATTGGCGTATCCCATTCCGACGATGCCTCCTACATGCCATTTGCCTTTGACGTCGCCCATATTATGACAGGCATAGACGCTTGTCCCATATTGATAGCCAACGATACCTCCCACATTATTTTCTCCCTGAACCGATGCTTTATTGCAGCAGTTATAGATTTCTCCACCGGTCTGATAGCCGACCACGCTTCCCGTGTAATTCTTTCCGGACACAAAACTGTTGTCGGAGATGCCCAGGTTGCGGATAATTCCCGAATGAACACAGCCGAAAAAGCCTGTATAATCCGACAAACGGTTATCTATATAGAGGTTCCTTATTTCGAACTGATTTCCATTAAAGTGTCCTCGAAAGGGATGGGTAAAGTTTCCTATGGGGGTCCATTGATTGTCTTTATTTCCTCGGAGGTCTACATTGTCGGACAAGATAAAACAGACGTTTTCAAAAGAGTTCCCCATGGCGACCTGTTGCGAAAGATAATAAAGATGTTCAGTCGTTTCAATCAGATAGGGTCTTTCATTAGTTCCTTTACCTTTTGTCCATTGAGCCGGTTGAATGTCGTGGGCAAACAGGCAGAAAGAGAGTATAAAGTATGTTGTAGTCAGTAAAATTTGTTTCATTTGTTGCAATTCTTTTCGTTTATTTATTCGGATATTCGGACAATCTCTATAAATAACCAATATGCAGTGTATTTATTGTACGCAATTGTCTGAACCAGGATTGTCCTTCGGGTGATTTTTTAGCACGCAGATGACACAGATTTTGTATCCCCCTCTCCAACTTTGGAGAGGGGTAGGGGGTGAGGAAAAACGACGTGAGTATTTGCGTCCGCAGGCAATTTTCAATTTTCAATTAGACATTTGTTTGTTTTTTCGAGAAAAAGGAGGAAGTCTTCTTTTCCTGCTTTCGTGACGGCAGATGAAATGAAATAGGGAGGAAGTACTTCCCAGTATTCTGCTACTTTCTGTAGAAAGACATTTATATTTTCCTTTGTTGTCGTCATGCTTTGTTTGTCGATTTTTGTAAAGATCAGCAGAAAAGGAATCGCCGCTTCTCCGATTTGGTATAAAATATCCAGATCGATTTGCTGAGGCTGAAGTCGACTGTCTATCAATATGCACAGATAGACCAAATTCGAACGGTTCTGAATATAATCGGAGATCATCGTGCTGAATTGCGATCGAACAGTCTTCGCCGCTTTTGCATATCCGTAACCCGGCAAGTCGACCAGATACCATGCTTTATTGATCAGATAATGATTGATTAATTGCGTCTTCCCCGGAGTGGAGGAAATTTTTGCTAATTTATTGTTGTTGGTCAGCATATTGATAAAAGAAGATTTACCGACATTCGACCGTCCAATAAAAGCATATTCGGGCAGAACCGGCGCAGGACATAAATTCCACTTCGGACTGCTCTTGACAAAGATTGCGTTGTTTATTTTCATCTATTGTTCTTTTTGTAAAAGATAATTGTGAATATGACGATTCTTTTTCGATTCGTAAATATCCTCTATCCTGATTAATATCGCTGTTTCTTCTACATCCCCAAAAGGAGGATTGTCCGTTGTTCCAAAAGAATGCATACTGGGCGACAATCCCATGTAAATGTTTATCAGAGAAGGTATCTTACATTGCAGTTTTTCGGCTTCCCGCTTGAGAATTTTAAAATCTTCATTGAAATCGTCCGACGTCAAAACAGACGACAATAGCTCCTCGTCGTGAAAGAAAGACAAAGGTTTGACAGGTTCTATCAGCGGCTTGTCGGCAGAGAAATGTTTCTTCAGAAAATACAAAATCAAATCCCTCGCCAATTTATTATAACTTTTGTACATGGTCATCTTTCCGTAGAAATATTTCACGTGCGGATTTAAACAGATCACAGCGCCCAATCCGTCCCAGATATTATCCAACGCAAATGCGCCCTGTCGCGACGCCTGATAAACAGGCTGCACAAACGACCTCCCCAATTCAATGGAATAAGGCAGATAATCAGTTATAAATTCATCGGAAAAATTAAACAGTTCGGCAGTGGGAGAAAACACTCCTCCTTTGGCATTTACCCGAATATCGGATCCTAACAGGTAACGGTAACTGCTGATAATCTCCTTTTCCTTCGGACTCCAAACCAACAACTGATGAAACGGTTTCAACATCGTATCAAATTCATCTATATCGACAGGATTTCCTGTACCTCCCCCTGCTTCACGAAATGCTATCTCGCGTAATCGCCCGATTTCCTGCATCGTATAAGGAGAATTGTGATAGGTTATATCATACACTAAATTTCCTCCATGACGCGTCGAACAGATAAACCGTTCCGGCGTCAACTCTGATTTGATGACTCTTCTGCGTATTCTTCTCGGTATTTTTTTTACAGACATCTTATTCTATTTTCTTCATTACAAAAGTAGTTAAATTTTAATACTGTTTGTATGTTTTTTTATGTTTTTTTTGTTACCTTTCACAGGTTTATATTTTTTATCTTCTTTATGTACACGTCTTTTTTGTTCTGCTTTTTCTCTATCAACTCAACCTGTCCAATTTGCAACGTCGAATAAAAAACCAAACGAAATATATATTTTTTTATTATCTGTTCTTTTGTCAATGCAATTCAACAACCGTAATGCCGTGTCCGCCGCGTTCCACATGTTCGTCGTAAAAATTTTTTATCTCTTTGTTTCTTGCAAGATGCTCTCTGACTGCCATTCGCAATATTCCGTTCCCTTTACCATGCAAAATACTCACTTGATGAATGCTCAGTAATAAAGCATCATCCAAATATTGTTCCAAACTTGCTATTGCTTCTCCTGCCCGCATTCCCCGTAGATCCAATTGCAGTTTGAAATTTTCGGCTTTTGCGTTGATCGAAGCAATCTCCCTTAAAAGCGGTTTCTGGATTTTCTTTTGCTGCGTACTGCTGATTTTCTCGATTTTATCAACAGTCGTTCTCAGATTAACCGAATTAAATGATACCACAACATCTTCTCCATTGATAAAAGACACTTCTCCAATAGCATGAGTGTCTTTCATCAGAACTGTATCGAAAAGAGAAACAGTTTCTGTTTCGGGAACATTTTCCGGCAACATTTCTTCTGCCTTTTTTTCGGTTTCAGTTTCTTTGACCTCTTC
Organism: Bacteroidales bacterium; assembly: GCA_031273515.1. GTDB lineage: Bacteria > Bacteroidota > Bacteroidia > Bacteroidales > WCHB1-69 > JAIROC01. The sequence goes on from JAISRU010000111.1 coordinate 10,358, forward strand.
ATTATACTGTACGATTTCCTGACGCAACGTTTTAACCACTTCTTTATCTGCCTTGCTTTCCTTTATTTCCCGAACAATCTTTTCTATCAGTTTATTGGCATTCCCGACAAGCATTTTGGCTTCGTTGCGTGCCTGTCGGATAATCTCCGAACGTTTTTGTTGCAATTCGGTATTTTTTGTCCTGTATTCCTGTATCAATTCAGCGAGTTGCGTATCGGTAAACGTCATCATTTTCTGACGCTGATCCAATTCCATCTGTTTTTGTTCTAATTTCTGCAAAAGTTTCTCATAACGTATCTGTGTTTTGCCAGCTTTTTGCATGGCTTGTCGAATTATATCTTTGTTCAGACCTGTTTTTTCGGCAATCTCAAAGGTGAAGGAAGTCCCGAATTGTCCCGTTTTGAGCACAAACAAAGGACGCATTTCTTTTTCATCGAACAACATAGCTCCATTTTCAATGTCCTGATGTTTTTCTGCCAGCAATTTAAGATTGCCGAAATGTGTTGTTACCAATCCGCAGGCATTTCGAGCAGAAAGATATTCAAGCAAAGCTTCCGCGATTGCTCCGCCGTATTGCGGATCGGTACCTCCTCCTAATTCATCAATCAAAAACAGACTTCTTTCGTTGGCATGTGTTGCCATTACCTGCATGTTTTTCAGATGAGAACTGTAAGTGCTTAAATCATTGTCGATCGATTGTTCATCTCCTATATCAATAAAAATATCATCGAAAATGCCAAATTCGGAAAGTTCAGATACCGAAACCAATAAACCGCATTGGAACATGTATTGCAACAGGGCAAGCGTCTTTAAACAAACAGACTTGCCGCCTGCATTCGGACCGGAAATAATCAGTATTTTGAAGCTGTAGCCCAGTTCAATATCCAAAGGAACAACGGTTTTATGCTGTTCCTTATAACTCAGATACAAAAGAGGATGTATCGCTTTTTTCCATTGCAAAGCCGTCTGTTTGAGCATAATCGGTTTACAGGCATTGATCAACAAAGCGAATTTTGCCTTTGCCCGTGTGAAATCAATAAACCCCAGATAATCAAAGGCGGTCAGCACAGACGAAATCAACGGACGAAGGTAGTTGGAAAACTGTATCAGGACGCGTATCATTTCCTGTCGTTCGTCTGTCAAGAGATTGTTCAAAAGATTATTGGCTTCAAAAATCTCTTGAGGTTCAATAAAAAATGTTTGTCCGGACGAAGAAACGTCATGCACAACACCCTTTATTTTTCGTTTATTGACCGCAGGAACAGGCAAAACAAAGCGTCCGTTGCGAATGGTGATGTCGGCAGTTTCGTCAATAAGTCGATTTTGTTTGGATTGCTGCAATATTCTTTTGCTGTCTTGCTGAATTGTCGCTTCCAGACGACGTATCTGTTTGCGTATCGATTGCAATTCTTCCGAAGCCGTGTCCCGCATCATGCCTTTCGCATCCAGAATAACATCGATTTTGTCAATAAGCGAAAAATCGAACGACATGTTTTCGGATAAGGCTGTCAGTCGCGGATAGTTTCCCTGTTCTTTGCGTTCACTGAAAAAAGACAGACATTGTCGTACCGTGAGCAAAGAAGCCCTTAGATTATGCAGATTTTCAACGTCGATAAAAGTCCCTTCCATTTGCAGACGCTTCAGTTCTGCGGTCAAATCAAAATAATCCTGCGAAGGAAATGTCGACTCGAAAAGCAACATCCGACGAAATTCATCTGTTTCTTCCTGCATTGCACAGACTTTATTGTAATCGGTCTCAAACCGCATTTTTTCTGTCCGACGCCTCCCCAACGGACACAAACAAAACGCCTCTACCTCTTGTCTGACTGTGTCAAAAGCAATCTTTTGTTCAAAACCAACAGGATGTATCATGCATTAATGATTTTGTATTGATAATTCAACTGATAATCGTAATTTTCCATTTTGCAAAAGTACAACAAAATAATTGAGAATTGCCAT
>JAISRU010000202.1 GCA_031273515.1 Bacteroidales bacterium
CAAAATCACAAAGGAAAGTTTGGAAGAACTTGGGCAACGACTTTACGAAAAAATTACGGAAGTGGTTATCCCCGAATGGCAGGAAGCATTTAACGCTCTAACAAAAGAAGATTGTTTCAACTATATCTACAACCTGACAATCAACAGGACTTTCGACGGGCGCAACAAAACTCTCTGGGTGTACAGTGAAACTCTCGGAGTGGACGACTTTTTGTTGATTTTTTTCAGTCAGCAGTTCAGAGAAAGGGAAGACGGGGTCTGGATTGCCACGTCGCTTCGCTCCTCGCAATGACGTGTAAATAAAGAAAATAGAAAACATAAACAGATGAAAGAAAATTCTCAATTCTCAATTCTCAATTCTCAATTAAATAACTCATTCATTGTATATCAGGCGTCGGCGGGGTCGGGCAAGACGTACACGCTGGCTAAAGAATATATCAAACACTGTCTGATACATTTCGAGCAGGATCCTTTTATATATCGGAAAATATTGGCGGTTACCTTTACCAATAAAGCCGTCAACGAAATGAAAGAACGAATCTTGCTTTTTCTGGAAGCGCTTTCCGAAGGTCGGCACGACAATCTGCTCAAAGAACTCTCCGAATGGGTGGATGAAAAAGAAATTCCGATTCGTTCTGCCAAGATATTGAACCGCATTCATCACGATTACGGCAATTTTTCTATCTGCACCATCGACAGTTTGTTTCAGCGCATTGTGCAGAGTTTCGCTGTTGATTTGAAAATCCCCCTCGATCATCAGCTGGAATTGGACGCCGATGTGATGACTTCCATGATTGTCGATTTGATTTTGGGAAAATTAGGATATGATCTTGCGGTTACCGAAGCTGTCGTTAATTTTTCTTTTGCGAACATCGAGGAAGAAAAAAATTGGAAAACCGAACGTGAACTGACCAACATCGGTAAACAGATTTATTCGGAAACAGCCATTGCCTGTCTTCGGAAGCTGCAGCATGTTTCGCCGGAAGATTTTGCAACGATCATCAAACAAATCCGTACAGAACTTGCCGTAACGGAAAACAAAATCAAGGAAGCGGCTCGCAATGCTTGCGGTGCAATCGAACGTAACGATATTCAGATTACGGATTTTTATCAGGGAACAAAGGGCGTCGGACAATGGTTTTATAAACTCAATTCGGGCGATTACAGCAAGCTGTCGGGGAACAGTTATGTCGTGAAAGCCATCGACGAAAACACGTGGTATTCGAAAAGTTGTACAAAGAAAGAAGCTATCGACAGTATTACGCCTGTCTTGAGCGCATCATATACCGCAATTACGACAGCCAAAGCGCCTTATGAATTGCTGAAGGCTATCCGCAAAACGATTTATCCTGTGGCATTGCTCAATGAGATGAAAAACACCGCTGAAGAATTAAAGCGTAACGACAAATTAATACATATTAGCGAGGCAAATGCGGTTATTTCGCAACACATTCAAAACGAGCCTGTCCCTTTTATTTACGAACGAATGGGAGATCGATACAACTGTATTTTCATTGATGAATTTCAGGATACATCGGCTGTTCAGTGGCAGAATTTGCTTCCTTTGGTAACCGAAGCTCTGTCATCTTATTTGTCTGAAAACGAAGCGGGAAAGACGATTATTTTCGGGGACGCCAAACAAGCCATTTATCGGTTCCGAGGCGGGGACGTCCGACAGTTTGTTGCTTTGCCCGAACTGAAAACCGACAACAATCCCATTCTTCGGGAGCGGGAAGGTATCTTGAAATATCATTATAAGAAGATGTTACTCGATAAAAACTATCGTTCCAAAAAAGAAATTGTGGATTTCAACAACGCCTTTTTCAGCTATCTGACCGAAAATGAAACGGAAGCAGTAAAGGAAATCTACCGAGATGTTGCTCAGATACCGAAAGAAGATGCACTGGGAGGAGCTGTTTTTCTTTCTTATTTAGATAAAGACGAAAAGACAGAAACAACCTATATCGATTATGTTTTGAAAGAGATTCATCGTATTATAACGTCGTTGCAAAAGGACAAATACAGTTATGACGATGTGGCTGTTTTGGTACGCGGGAATGAGTTTGGCTCTGAGATTGCCCGTTATTTAGTACAGCAGCATATTCCGACTATATCGGGAGAGTCTTTATTGTTGTCGAAAAACAGGGAAGTGAATTTTTTAATTGCCTGTCTGTCATACCTGACCAATCCCTGTAACGAAATAGCACGGATTGTTATTCTGCGATTTATCTCCGAAGAACGCAATGTCGCTTTGGAAGAAATGTTGATCTGTTGTAAGAGCGATGCGAGTTTTCTTCAATTTATTCATCAGCAGGGATTTTCCTTTGAACCTGACAATCTCCGAAAACAAAATCTGTACGAACAGACCGAACAATTATTACAGGTTTTCAGTCTGACGGAGCAAGCCAATCCATTCATTCTGACTTTTTTGAACATCGTTGCCGATTTTGTTCAGACAGTCGGCAAAACCGAAGCGCAGTTTTTGCAGTATTGGAAAGAGCAGGAAAAAAAATTTTCATTATCCAATCCCAAAGGGATCAATGCAGTAACGGTGATGTCGGTACATCAGTCGAAAGGATTGGAATTTCCTGTTGTCATTTATCCACACAAACAGTCGCCGAACAGAATGGGCGCAAAATGGGTCGATTTGGAGCCTCCTGTGGGTAATTTGTCTACCACGCTTTTGAATTTCACCGATATGAAAGAAACCGTTTATCATCCGCTGTACGAAGAAGAAAAACAACTGATCGCCATCGACGAACTGAATGTCGATTACGTAGCCTGTACCCGCGCAAAAGACAGACTGTATTTCATTGCTCAGGAGAAGGATAAAAGAGGAGATGCGTTGGCAGACTTTCTGCAATCCTATCCCGAAAACAACAATCTTCCGCCTGAACGTTCGGACTGTTTTTATGCCTGTTGGGGCAATCCTCAACCGCAGACTGTCGATCCCGACAAAACAAAAAAAGAAGAAAGTCGACTACAGACATACACCTCGCGACCCTTATCGGTAGAATTAAGAGCTGCCGGACATTTTCGTTTTGGGATGCGGGATGCGCATTTTCAGGCGAGAGCGTGGGGGACGAAAATCCACGATTATTTAGCTCGTATTTATCGGAGGTCTGATGTCGAGAGGCTTCTGGATGAAATTCGGAACGACAATTCCATTGAAAGCGGATTCAAAACAAGTCTTGGGACGATCATCCGCAATGTTTTCAGTCATGCCAAGTCCGACCTTCTTTTCGGCAACGAGAACAGCATCCTGAAGAACGAACTGGAATTAATCAACACGGACGGAACAACTTTCCGAATAGACCGTCTACGGATAGACGGTTCACGATGTACGCTGTTCGACTACAAGACGGGCATGATTACCGTCGGACACTAT
>JAISRU010000217.1 GCA_031273515.1 Bacteroidales bacterium
AAGACGATATCGAAATGAAACACAATCTGCTTTCTCTCGAAACAACCGACATTTCAGACTACGAACGACTGCTGAAATCCATCATTGAATCCTACACCACCCGAATGAACAAAAATCAATTGTTTATCAAAAGAGTGGACAAGTGAACGAGTATTGTCTGAACTCTGATTTATATTTCGGCTACGCTCAATATAAATCTGTGTGCTAATTTCTTCGTTCGCAGGCAATCATGTCAATCAGTTAATCAGATAAATCACAGTTCAGACAGAAGCGTCCGCATGGCATGACTAAAAATTCTCAATTATTTGTTGTATCTTTGCAGCATCACGGAATAGAGATTAAAAGCATGACATCCTTATTAGAAAAATTAGAAGTTATCTACAACCGATGGGAAGAAATCGGCAAACAAATACTGCAACCGGACGTCGTTTCCGATATGAAACGTTTTGTGAAACTGAGTAAGGATTACAAAGATCTTCAACCGGTTATAGAAGCGTATCGACAATACAAAAACATTCTGAGTAATATCGACAATGCCAAAGAAGTTCTGGCGAATGAAAAAGATGAAGAGTTTCGTCTGATGGCAAAAGAAGAACTGACTCAACTGACTGCCGATTGCGAAAAACAGGAAGATAAAATCCGTTTACTGTTGATCCCTTCCGACCCTCAGGACGCTAAAAATGCTATCGTCGAAATTCGCGCGGGAACAGGAGGCGATGAAGCAAGTATCTTTGCCGGTGATCTTTTCAGAATGTATGCCCATTATTGCGAATCGAAATCATGGAAGTTAGACGTCGTTTCCATGACCGAAGGGACTATGGGCGGCTTCAAGGAGATTGTCTTTAATGTCATGGGTGAGAAAGTTTACAGTCTGCTTAAATATGAATCGGGAGTTCATCGGGTACAGCGTGTTCCTCAGACGGAAGCTCAAGGCAGAGTTCATACTTCTGCGGCGTCGGTAGTGGTTCTGCCCGAAGCCGACGAATTTGACGTCGACCTCAAACAAAGCGATATTCGCAAAGATACGTATTGTTCTTCGGGTCCGGGTGGACAATCTGTCAATACCACCTATTCTGCCGTTCGTCTGACCCATATTCCGACAGGCATTGTGGTCGCCATTCAGGATGAGAAATCGCAAATTAAGAATTTGGAAAAAGCCATGCGCGTTTTGCGTACCCGCATCTTTGAAATGGAATATCAGAAATACATGGACGAAGTAGCGTCCAAACGAAAAACAATGGTTTCCACAGGCGACCGTTCCGCCAAAATACGGACTTACAATTATCCGCAAAATCGTGTTACCGATCATCGCATCAATCTGACCATGTATAATCTGACGGGCTTTATGGACGGCGCTATTCAGGATACAATAGAAGCGCTGCAAATAGCAGAAAATGCGGAACGTCTTAAAGCGGCAGTTGAAGCGTCCTAAGAGACTGAATATTAATCGAACGAAATGGTTCCGAAAGTAAGTCCCCATATCGACTCTATTCTGAAAACCTTATCGGAAAAAAGCGGCGTATATCGCTATTTCGATAAAAAAGGGGTCATTATTTATGTAGGAAAAGCCAAAAATCTGAAGAAGAGAGTTACGTCTTATTTCACCAAAGAGCAGATACATCCGCGATTGCAGGCGCTGGTAAAAAACATTGCCGACATTCAGTGTACGGTGGTGGATAACGAATACGATGCGCTGTTGTTGGAAAATAATCTGATTAAAGCATATCAGCCCAGATACAATGTGCTGCTTAAAGACGATAAAACCTATCCATGGCTCTGTCTGACCAATGAAACTTTTCCCCGTTTATTTCCCGTGCGAAAAAAGACAAATCCAAATGCCCGTTATTTCGGTCCTTATGCTTCTATAAAGATGATGAATACCCTTTTGGAAACCATCGAAGAACTGTATCCGTTGCGCAATTGCAGTCTGAACCTGACGGAAGAAAGCATCAAAGCAAACAAATTTAAGCCCTGTCTGAATTTCCACATAAAAAAATGCAGAGGCGTTTGTATCGGCAAACAGAGTCTTGCATCGTATAATGAAAGTATTCGGCATATTGTGCATATTATTCAGGGGAAAACGGCTTTGGTGATCAATGAACTGAGAACAAAAATGATGAACTATGCCGCCGATATGGCTTTTGAGAAGGCGCATGAAGTGAAAATGCAACTGATCTTATTGGAAAAATATCAGGCAAAATCGACCATTGTCAATATTGGCATCAGCAACGTGGATGTTTTCGGATTTGCAGGAGATGGTTCGTTCGCATATATTTGTTATTTTCATGTTGTTAGCGGATCGATTGTTAAAACGCAGACCATATCCATCAAACAACAGTTGGATGAACCTGTGGAAGAGGTCTTAATGTACGCCGTAATCCATTTACGGAATATATTCCGCAGTAAAGCAGAAGAAATTATTGTACCCTGTTCGTTCGAGTTTGATATGGGCGGCATAACGGTAACTGTTCCCAAACGGGGAGATAAATATGAACTGCTGCAACTTGCCTCTCGTAATGCGACAGGCTATATGCACGAAATACAGAAGCAAAAAGACCTTTCCAATCCCGGATTACACAGCAAAAGGATTATGGACACAATGCAGAAAGATTTGCAATTGCCGCGTCCGCCCGCATATATTGAATGTTTTGATAATTCCAATATACAGGGCAAATTTCCTGTTTCTTCGATGGTGTGTTTTCGCGACGGCAAACCTTCCAAGAAAGAATATCGGATTTTCAATGTCAAGACGGTAGATAAGCCTGATGATTTTTCCACCATGGCAGAGGCGATTACCAGACGTTATTCGCGTTTGATGGAAGAAGGAAGTCCCTTGCCCGATTTGCTTTTAGTGGACGGAGGGAAAGGACAGATTTCTGCAGCATACGCTGTTTTAAAAGAACTGAAGTTGGAAGACAAAATACCTCTTTTGGGTATCGCCAAACGATTGGAAGAAATATATCGTCCCAATGATCCGCTTCCGTTGTATGTTGACAAAAAATCGGAAACTCAACGGATCATACAGCATTTACGGGACGAAGCGCATCGTTTCGGCATAACGCACCACCGAAAACGCAGAGATAAAACCATGAAACAGACAGAACTGACCTCTATTCAGGGAATAGGACGCAACACTGCCGCAAGACTGTTAAGCGTATTTCGTTCGGTGAGTGTAATCAAAAATGCTTCGTACGAAGACCTTGAACGCATAGCGGGACAGTCCAGAGCAAGTCTTATCTACGATCATTATCATCCGAAAAAGACAGACAGTTCGACAGAAGCCTGAAACAAATCAGGACTTTCTCCCGATGACTTTCAGTACGGCGTCGACAATAGCATGTTCTGTAAGATTAAAGACCTGCATCAGTTGATCGGGAGTTCCGCTTTCTCCGAAACGGTCGTCCACAGCGACATATTCCTGAGGACAGGGACAATTCCGCACCAACAATTGCGCAATGCTGTCGCCCAGCCCCCCGTTGACAAGATGCTCTTCCGCTGTAACAACGCAACGCGTCCTGGAAGCCGACTTTAAGACAGCTTCCGTATCAAGCGGTTTGATTGTATGAATATTGATAACTTCCGCATCTGTCCCTTTTTGAGAAAGGATGTAAGCCGCTTGCAGGGCAGGAAAAACCATGTGTCCCGTTGCGAAAATGCTGACGTCTTTTCCCGGATTGAGTACAAGGGCTTCTCCTATTTTAAACGGTTGATTTTCGGGGGTGAAATTGGGAACGGCGGGTCGTCCGAAGCGAAGGTAGAGAGGTCCGGTATGATTTGCCGCCGCTATAGTCGCATTTTTTGTCTGATTGAAATCACAGGGATTAATCACAACCATATTCGGCAGATTTTTCATCATGGATATATCCTCCATTACCTGATGAGTTGCTCCGTCTTCTCCGAGCGTAATTCCTGCATGTGATCCGCATATTTTCACGTTGGTGTTGGAATAAGCGACCGTCATGCGGATCTGATCCAAGACGCGGGTAGTGCAGAAATTGGCAAACGATCCGATAAAGGGAATTTTGCCCGACAACGCCATTCCAGCCGCTATTCCGACCATGTTAGCTTCTGCGATCCCTGTCTGAAAAAACCGTTCGGGGAAAGATTGCGCAAATGCATCCATCTTGACCGATCCGGTCAAATCGGCGCACAAACAAACCATATCGGGATGTTGTCTGCCTGCTTCCACCAATCCTGCTCCAAACCCGGAACGAGTCTCTTTCTTTTCCGTAAATTTTATTTCCTGCATATATTCATTTTTTATGGTCTGCAAAGATAGCATAAAATAATTGAGAATTTTTAGTCATGCCATTATTAGTGGACGCTAAACAATCACAGTTCAGACGGGAAAGAAAAGGGTCGGCAGTGGCGTTGTCGTCCTTTATGCGACAATTTGAAATGCCCCCCATCTGTAACTATCTGAAAACAGTACGATTATTTTTCACGTCATCGACGAGAGAGTTTATACACAGTGTAAAATGTTCCTCGTTACTTACGAGAGACTTACAACACAGTGTTATTTTTCTCTCGCAAGTTTACGAGAGACTTATAACATAGTGTTATTTTCAGCCGCAGACTTGCGAGGGACTTATAACACTATGTTATTTTCAGCCGCAGACTTACGAGAGACTTATAACACTATGTTATTTTCAGCCGCAATGTGTGGCGGACTTCATACACAGTGTTTATTTTCTCTCACACTTTGTGGCAGACCTCATACACAGTGTTTATTTCTTCTCACACTTTGTGGCAGACCTCATACACAGTGTTTATTTCTTCTCACACTCTGTGGCAGACTTCATACACAGTGTTTATTTCTTCTCACACTCTGTGGCAGACTTCATACACAGTGTTGTTGTCTTCTCACACTTTGTGGAGACTTCATACATAGTGTTATTGGATAGTAGACAGGTTGCATACCTGATGGCATGCAGGTTATTGGTAGGGTCGTTTTTTTCTACCGAGCGATGCATCCCTAACGGGATGCTTACCAATTCACCATTTCTTTAATCATGTCAATCATTTAATCAACGCACGAAGCGAGAGCAGAGGCAAACTTGTTTGTCTCTGCCGAACCGCAAGGAGGAAGGCGCAGCCAATCCAGAATACTCTTGCGCAAGCCTAATTTTCAATTTTCAATTCTCAATTAATAAAGTATTTCGCCTGTTTCTCTTGCCTTGACGACGGCATTTTCTCTCAGGGAGAGAAGTATCTTAACTCGACGCTGTTGCAATATCCGTCTGACAATGCTTTCTTTTTCGATACTCAGCGGAGAATAGCCTTCATTCATTTTGAAGTCAAGTATTCGGATAAGATACACGCTGGA
>JAISRU010000235.1 GCA_031273515.1 Bacteroidales bacterium
GGAAATGGAGAATTGAACTGCATCCCGTTAGGGATGCGTCGCTCGGTAGCAACAAACGACAATAACCAAAACTGCATGCCGTCAGGTATGCACCCTATACATTAAGGCAATCATGTTAATCAGATAATCAGTTAATCAGATAAATCAGAGTTCAGACAATAAAGACAGAAGAAAATAAACAGTAAATTAAATCAAAAGTTAAATAATAAACAAACAAGAACCGACGACTCGATGGGATATAACCGAGAACAATACCAAATGAAGAAAGTATATTTATGGGCAACGATAGCAGTTGCAACAGGAGTAATTTTGACGTTTACATCCTGCAAGAAAGAAGGAGTTTATAATCCGAACAAAAAGATCAGTCGAATTTTCTATCAGTCCACAGGGGCTAAACAACTGAGCCAGACATGGACGTGGGACGGTAATAAGTTGTCGAAGATTGATTATAATCAGTCAGGAAATTATTTGCATTTCGAGTACGACAAACGACGAGTGTCTAAGATTACGGACAAAAATGGTGATTACACTCAAATCATCTATTCGGGATCCAAGATAGACAAAATAAATATTTATATGTCTAATCAATTGGCGTACACGTGGACGTTTACCCATAAGAATGGGAAAATCAGCAAAATGAGCCGTGAACATTTTTCGATTAATAAAAATATGTCTGAAAAGAAGATGTCAGAGGCTTTGAGTTTTATTCTTCCCGCACAGACGTCCGCCAATATTGCGGAGGTTATGTCGATGCACAAAAATCAAAAAGCAGCGACGCTCACTTCCTATACCGTTTCTTTTACATGGAAAGGCGACAATGTGGAAAAAGAAGTCTATGAGCTGGCATACGATGACGGTTCATTAGCTATCACAAGCTATCGGAATACCTACGATAAAAAGAAAAATCCGTACTATGGTTTCTGCGGAGATATCGATGTTGCATATAATTTTTCCAAAAACAATCTGAAGACAGTGGAAGAAACAACTTCGAGCAACACCGTCAATGAATGGGAATATACCTATACTTACGACGGTAATTATCCCAAAGAACAGATTTATATACGTCGTTACAGTACGTCGACCACGACTACCACCACGACTTACGAATACGATAAATAAACAACAATAATTAAATAGAAACAGCGATGAAATATTATTTGAATGCCTTGCGTCTGTACGCCGATTTCAGCGGACGGGCAAGTAGAAAAGAATATTGGATGTTTGTGTTATTCAACATCCTGTTTGTGCTGGCAGCGGCTCTTTTGGGAGGTCTGTGTGCTCAGGTTGTCTGTCCCGACAACGAGCGGGCGACGATGAATCTTATCACTAATTTTGCGCAGTTGTATGCGGTTGGGATAATCATTCCGTCTATGGCAGTTGCTGTGCGGCGATTGCACGATGTGAGGAAAAGCGGCTGGTTGATGATATTGCTGATTTTTCCGGTTATGGCAAACAATTTTTTGCCACTATCGGAGATTGACCCCGTTCTGATCATAATCCTGCGCCTGCTTGCTTTCGGAGGAAGTATCTTTTTACTTGTGATGATGATGCTGGTCGGCGATGAAGACGCCAACCGTTACGGAGAGAAATCTACCGTTCCGACAATACGCACTGCCGAACAAAGTATCAAAAACCTTGCATTGACGCTGACAATAGCAGGAATAATGGGTATTATTGTTACTTTTTTGACTCATATTAAATGGAAGTACGACGTCAATATCTACGTGATACTGAAATATGTTAACCCGATACTCTTCCTGACTGCGGGCATTTTGTTGTTGCAGAAACGCGACCGAAGTCTTGGCGTTGGAATTTTGTTTATGTTGGCGGCAGTTATGATCGTAAATAATATGATATCGTTGAATGGGATTGGTATGTACGGTCTGATTTTGTTTGTCGTTGATATTACGTTTGTTGTAGCATGGCTGTCTGCAGGCGTTGTGTGGATGCAGCGGAACAGAAAGCAAAAGTTTATTGCTGCGATTACGCCAAAATTTGCAGCCGTCTGTCTGATTGTTGCATTTGTAGTGGCAATAGTTTATTGTTTGTATTTTTTCGTTTCAATGCCTGAGTATTTTCCGTTTCAGTTGTTCGAATATCTGTATATCTTTGTACTACCTGTGTTGGCGTATACGCTGACCTGCAAAACGTCAATCGAAGAACCTGCACAGGAAGAGGAAAAGATATCAATACAGCTATAAGACAGGCGATAAACAATGAAGTAATTAGAAATTGAATTGTCTTGAACTCTGATTTATCTGATTAACATGATTAACCGTAGAGACGTTGCATGCAACGTCTCTACATTATGTTTACAATGACGTAAAAATAATCGTCCTGTTTTCAGATAGTTACAGATGTCCCGTTAGGGACAGAATGTGGGCATAAAACAGATTGATAATGACGGAAGAGTATTCTTGATTGCCACACTCCGATCATTGAGCCTGTCGAAATGATCGGAGTTTACAATGACGTAAATCTTAATAATTACATAATCAAGCTGTTTTGCAGATAGAGTAACCCATTTTTTCTGCCATTTTTTTCAATTTTTCTAATTTTCTTTCCTCTTGTTTTTGTGTTTGTTGGTCGATACGGGTAGTATCGTATTCTGTTTGATTTTTGACAAGGGTGTAAAATAATACGGCTAATTTTCGAGCCACAGCTTTATTCGCCGTTTTAGAACCATGATTGACGGCTAAACGACGGTATAGTTGTCCAAGGGGACTCTTACTTTGAGCTAAGGATTGGGCTGACAAACGAAAGGCTTGTGTTGCAGGATTACTTACCTTTTTCTTTTCGTGTCCCAACAGCCTGCCTCCTGACACACATCTGCGCGGATTCAAGCCTAACCAACTGACAAAATGTTCTACCGTTACCCATTTGCTCATATCCGTTCCCGTTACTGACATTATAGCCAATAATCCTTTTTCTTCAAATCCATCTATTTTGGTTAGGTCTACTCCTAAAATACGATGAAGATATCCTTTTGACTCAAAAGTGTATTGGTTTTTCCGTACAGGTATCTTTGTCTTTTTCACCTTTTTTTTTTCATCTTTTTTTGTTTCTTCTTTTTTTGTTTCTTCTTCAGGAACACTTACTTTTTTAGATGAAATTTCTTCTATGCTTATCAAAACTCCTTCTATGAGTTTGTCGTAATCATGCATCTGACGAACAAAGAAATCATATTCAACTAATTTCATCCTTAAAAGTTCTACGAATTGTTTCTTATAAATACCAGTGAGAGATGCAAACAACGTTTCTTTGGATGCTTTGAACTTTGTTGTATCTATTAATGCTAGCAATGCCTGTGGGTCTGTTACTCCTGAGGCAATCGCTCTCAATATTTTCATACATCCTACTCCTTCAATATCACTGACCACATGTTGTATTTTGATGTTCATTTTAGTCAGAAGACGCTGCATACGGGTCAGTGTTTCTGCCTTTTGTGTTTGTACTACATTACGCTCGTGTATATAATTGCGCAATTCTCTGAACCCTTCTTTCGCAATATGAGAGTTGCGCAAAATACCACATGAATGATACTGATGTATCCATTGACAATCCTGAATATCTGTCTTTTGATGAGACGAATTTTTGTAATGTCCCGGATTGATCAGTGTAATGTTTATGCCTGCATCTTCAAGCAGTTCATGTAAACTCATCCAATAAACTCCTGTTGCTTCCATGGCTACATCTGTGATGCCTTCCTCTTTCAGCACCGATACCAATTCATTGAGGTCTTTCGTGAATCCTCCCGTATCGAATAAGCACCGATTACCTGATGAATCCGTATAAGATACTGCCATTAACATACTTCCTACATCTATTCCTGCTGCATGAAAATTAAGCACAGGAATGCCTGCTAATACTTCTTTTTTGGTTACTTTTTCCATTTTCTTTTTTTATTCTTTTACTAATGAATTAAGCATTACAAAATCTGCTGCTACTCAAAGATGAAAGCTTACAATGATGGTAGCATTCTTAACAAAAAGAATGACTCCGATAATCTTTTTTGCATCAAGCAGCAGTCCCAATCTCGCAAACGGACTATTATGTACCAAACGACCATACGGGTTTTTTAATTTGTTCTGCTTTTTTGCAAATGTACAACTTTTTCCTTTAGATTTGCTCTTCGGAAAAAAAACTTACAATAACCGAGCTGTTACAGCAATGCAATCCCACGTCATCCTCCTTTTTTCCCTGACGTTCCTGCGGCAGGGTGGAGACTCGCAATGACGGGTAGCGGTAATCATGTTCATCAGTTAATCAGATAAATCAGAGTTTAGACAAAAGGGAAATCATGGGGAAGACAAAAGCGTCGCTTGCGATCTTGTCCACTCGTTCACTTGTTTACTTGTCCACGAATAAATCAGAGTTCAAGATAAAATGGGGGAGGTAAAGAAAATTACCAGATTATTCCTTTTTCGTAAGCTTTCTGCAAGGATTTCAAAACGCCATGTTTGTTGATGTGTTTAATTCCTTTTGCCGAAACTTTCAAAATGACCCATTCATCCGTTTCAGGTATATAGAACTTCTTCTCCTGCAAATTCGGATAAAACCTGCGTTTGGTCTTTACATTGGAATGAGAAACGTGATTTCCTTTTAATGCTTGCTTTCCTGTTATTGTACAAATTCTGGACATTGTTTTTCTGTATTTAATAGGTGTTTATAAAACGATTATTTGCCCGTTTCAGGCAGGCTGCAAAGTTACTATTTTTTTCAATACAAAACACCTGTTGAACATTTATTTTTTCAACAGACCTTTATATCAGTATAATCAATTGTAAATGAATGTCTAAATAATCGGATAGACAAGACTGATACCCTCTTTTATTCGCTAAATCCGCTGATTATAGCGCAATTTTCAGTTGCAAATTTCAATAAATCGGACGACAGTCAGCAGATTTCTGATTCTTGTCTTCTGTTTTTGGTCGAATAGAAGTCAGTGTATTTTACCTGTCAGTTCTCTGATATTTTCAATTCCTTTTTTGTCTGCATACCGGTGAAGTCCATCAATGATTTTGACGGAAACTAATGGATCGATAAAATTAGCCGTCCCTACCTGAACAGCAGAAGCCCCTGCTAACATAAACTCAACCACATCGGTCGCATTCATGATGCCGCCTAAGCCGATTATCGGAATTTTCACAACTTTCGACGTCTGCCAAACCATACGCAGGGCAACGGGTTTCACGCAGGGACCTGAAAGTCCTCCTGTAATGGTGGATAAGATCGGTTTTTGTTTGTCAGCGTCAATCGCCATTCCCAACAGGGTATTAATCAGAGAAATTGCATCTGCTCCTGCTTCTTCCACAGCTTGCGCAATGTCGGCAATGCTGGTTACGTTGGGAGAGAGTTTCACTATTAAGGTCTGTTTGTAAACCTGTCTGACGGCTTTTACAACCGACTGAGCAGAAGTACAGGAAGTCCCGAAAGTCATGCCGCCTTCTTTTACATTAGGACAGGAAATATTCAACTCAATGGCAGGAATATCTTGCAGGACATTTAATTTTTCTGCCGTCCTGACATAATCTTCAACAGCAGACCCCGACACATTGACAATCACAGGAGCGCCGCAGTCTTTTATACGGGGATAGATATGGTCAATAAAATAATCCACGCCTTTGTTTTGTAACCCGACCGCATTGAGCATTCCCGAAGGAGTTTCCGCCATGCGCGGGTAAGGATTTCCTTCTCTTGGATGCAGTGTAGTTCCTTTCACGATGATACCGCCCAAACGGGAAAGGTCGATAAAATCAGCGTATTCTTCTCCATAGCCAAACGTCCCTGACGCCGTCAGGACAGGGTTCTTGAATTGTATCTTGCCAATTTGGACTGCTAAATTTGCCACTGTTTCTTCAGATTATTTGTGAGTTATAATTTCTGTTTGATACTTTCTTCCACACGGTTTTTGAAATTTTCGATGCTTTCCGTTGTTTCGGGGTAAACGGGCTTTAGAAATTCAACACGGATACGGGCAAACAAACGGGGAAATTTAATGGGTTTCTTCAGCACTGCTTTTTCCGATCCTTTTATCACGACAGGAACAACAGGAATGTTGAGTTCTTTGCTCAATATGGCAAACATGTCTTTGAACTGTTTGAGTTCTTTGTCTTTGGAACGTGTTCCTTCGGGAAAAATAATGACATTCTTTCCCTGACGAAGCACATAAGACATCTGCTGAAGCGATTCTTTCAGATTTTTATTTATATCCATCACGATCACATTGTTTTTCCCTGCCATAAAACGGGCGAATTTCGTACGCCAGTGTTTTTCTTTTGCAAAGAAGAACGTATTTTGCGTCGTTTTATATTTCATTCGGGCAGTGATAATCAGTCCGTCCAATGCGCTGCGGTGGTTGGCGACAATAATGCAGGGATCGTTGGGAATATTTTTTTCACCTTTCCCTCTAAACCGATAAGTAGTATGCAGTACGACTTTGGACAACCAACTTATCGTTCCATGAATAAATCCCGATCGCGGTATTTTGAAGTCGGGAAGTTTGGAATACAGCAACTCTTTCCACGACACCTCTTTGTTGCTTATGGTCTGTGAATTTTTTTCAATATAGTCGGTCAGCAGAGATAAGGTATTGAGCGTATCCAAATGTTCTTCGTTGAGGGTTAAGCCGAAAATTGTTTCGATATACGTCAGCAAAGCGACCCGACTAAGAGAATCCATCGAAAGATCTATCTCGAAATGGTCGTTAGCGCCTGCAACGTAACCCGTTTCCGATTCGATAAACGTCTTTAATAACTGATATACCCTGCTTTGATTTTCAACGTTTTCCTGTTCTGACTTTGTTTCTTTTTGGGAAAGCATCGGCAGTTTAAAACGCTGAACTTTCCCCAAACGAGTCTTGGGAAGCGCTTCCGAAACAACATGAAATCGTTTAATTCGCTTGTACGGAGGCATCTCTTTGTTGAAAGCAGATATTTCCATTTTCAGAAATTCTCTGATATTTTCTATTGCCGACAGTCGCAATTCTTTCAGTTCGGGATAAATTACCGCTTGCAGAATCGCATCCTCCATAAAGACAGCCGCCTCTTTGATGTATTTGGACGATTGCAGGATTTCCGTTTCAATTTCTTCAGGATTGATATTCTTGCCGTTGGAAGTAACAATAATCTCTTTAATCCTTCCTGTTATTTTCAGTCCGTATTTATCCAGTATGCCGATATCGCCTGTATGCAGCCATCCGTCGACAATAATTTCGGCTGTTTCTTCGGGTCGATGGTAATAACCCTGCATGACATTGTCCCCTTTAATACAAATTTCTCCAACGGGAGTTGTTTTGATCTCCATGTTTTTAAGCGGATAACCGGCATAACCTATCTTACGTTTCCCCGGATGAGTAAAACTAATCATAGGAGCAGCTTCCGTCATTCCGTAACCTTCCAGAACATAAAATCCTAAAGTCTTGAATATCTTAGCCGTCGCTATTGACAATGCTGCTCCTCCCGATACCAGAAACTCAAGATGTCCGCCAAACATTTTATGTACGGATGCAAAAACAAACTTGGAAAGAGCATCACTTCCGATAGCCTGTACCAATTTATAAATCAGTTTGGTAATCAGTTTTGCATTGATTTTGGTCATGATGCCTTTAGACAACGTATCATACAGACGGGGAACTCCGATAATCAGGGATATTTTTCCTTCATTGAGGGTAGTAAGAATACTTTCCGCACTTAATCCTTCGGCAATATATACCGTGCTTCCGACATACATGGGAATAATCAAAGTCCCCATTAAAGGGAAAGAATGATGTAAAGGTAACAAAACCATTACATTACTTTCTTTTTTAAAAATAGGAACATCCAAAGAAACGGCTCGAACAATAGCCATCACATTCCGATAAGACAACATCACTCCTTTGGGAGCGCCCGTAGTTCCGGAAGTATAGATTATCAATATCGTTTTATCTTCATTGTCCACCGAAATATCGGTAACTTCAAAGGAATTGACGTCCGAAACGGGTATATCGGCAGCTGTAACAATTCTTCCTTCAAAGTTTCCGGCTTCCTGACATGCACGTTGAACCGTTTCCCGTTTTTCTTCCGAAATAAAGAGTATATCAGGCTGACAATCTTTAATAATGTAAGCTAATTCTTTGAAGGTCGATTGGACGTCTACAGGAATTGAAATAGCGTCGCAACGCAATGTTCCGTAGAAGGCAAAGAACCATTCGGGAGAATTTTCAGCGTAAATCAGTATCTTTTCAGGACGTCGTCCCGATGTAAAAGAGCGAGCATAACACGCCGCATACTGAAGTAACTGATCGTAGGAATAAGTTGTATGCTGATAGACAATTGCCGTTTTCTTATGAGTCTGAACCATAATTTGGTTTTTAATTTGTGCAAAGGTACACAAAATAATTGAGAATGGAGAATTGCCCTGCGGATAAAGAAACAACACTGCATGACGTCAAGTATGCATCCTTACTACCTCCGTTCGGAGAAGGCTCTTTGCCTTTTTAACGCTCTATTTATTCCTTTTTCTTTTCGACCTGCCGCAGCAAAATTTATGCAGGGACAGGAATTTATTGCTATTCTGACGGACATTTATTTCTATCAGGATGGGAAATTATTTACACAAGGAGTAATTTTATTTACACAAAGAGTAAATAAAATTCTATCAGGACAGAAATTTATTTATACAAGGAGTAAATTTATTTACACAAAGAGTAAATTTATTTTCATCAGGACGAAAATTTCGTTCCGACCGTATATAATTTTCAACGCTTCCTTATCCATTTTTGGGTCTACGATTATTCAATTTTATTGCTGTCCTGTCGCAGCAAAATTGATGTAAGGATAAAGTCTGAAAGACAATAATACAGCGTAAAAAAAAGAAGCCCCACAAAAGAGGCTTCCAATGAAAAAAAATTCTAATTTTCTCAGATTGCAAAAGTACACAAAATAATTGAAAATTGAGAATTGCCTGCGGACGCTTTTGTCCACTTGTCTACTCGTTCACTTGTTCACTAAACATTTCGGAAAAGTCTTCGCGGGGTTTTATCAGACGGGTTTGGAAGCCCATTGATTTTGCTGTTTCGATATTGGATTCGCCGTCGTCGAGGAACAGACAACGCTGAGGATCAAGATACGAATCGACAATCATGTAGTCAAAGATAGCTCTGTCGGGCTTGCAGACGCCTGTCTCAAACGACAGATATACTTTGTCG
>JAISRU010000283.1 GCA_031273515.1 Bacteroidales bacterium
TTAATTATTTTCTGAAACATAAAAATTCAAATCATTTACGGTTTTGGTATCACGAAGAATGACCAAAAAGTTCATGTCGCAAAAGTAGAAAAAAAACCACTGCAACTTAGTTGCAAACTGATATTGTCCTGAACGCTGATTGATCTGATTGGCTTTGCCTTCCTCCTTCTTGCTTGGCATAGTCAGCAAGCTGCCTCTGCACTCGCTTCGTGCGTCGGTTAACTGATGAACATGATTATTGAATTGAAAATTGATTGTGCCATTCGGACGCAAATACCGGCGTCGTCATTGTAAGTCCCCACCCTGCCGTGTCGTCAGGAAAAAAAGGAGGATGACGTGGGATCGCATTGCTGTAACAGTCCTGTCCCGTCAGGGACAATATGTTGGTAGAAACATCACAACATCTCTTTTGTGCCGTCCCGTCAGGGACGGAATGTGACGGCGATTCCACCGACTTAACAAGGGGTTGAAACCCCTTGTTGCTTGTTGCTTGAAAACATATCGTTCATCATATTCAATGCCAATTTTTTTCAGAAATTCAATGTATTGCGCAACCATATCCCGCTTTTTATTTTGACATTATTTCGGCTATGCTCAATATCAAGCCGAAATATAAATCAGAGTTCAGACAATAAGCAATAAGGAGAACGGAGCGTGCGTCTTACAATCATATCGAAAAACAAAATAAAAAAATTACATTTGCATGTTATATTTTTATTTATTATTCGTCTGTATGGTGATGGACTTGGAGCAATTTTGTAAGATAGCACAATCAATTCGTCCGCAGTTGTTGCGGACAGCGAAACAAATGTTAAACCATAGCGGTGAAGCAGAAGATATTGTACAGGAAATACTTCTCCGTCTGTGGTTGTTACGCTCCACGTTAGACAAATATGAAGATATTGAATCGGTAGCAATCAAAGCAGTAAAAAATAAATGTATTGACAGGCACAGACAAAAGAAAACAGAATACGAAGATATAACAAATCATTTGGAAGAATATCGCGGACTCAATCCGCATCAGCAAATGGAATCGAAAGAACAATTACATGCGTTATTGGATATTATACAACAATTGCCCGATATTCAAAGACTTATTATCCAATTGAAAGATGTCGAAGGTTACGAAACAGATGAAATTGTAAAAATAACACAGTCTTCTGCCGATGCAGTCAGAATGAATTTAAGCAGAGCGCGAAAAAAAGTAAGAGAACTATTTACAAAACGATATAAAGAATGAAATCAGCAATAACAGAAAATAAAAACAACCAACAGAAAATACACGATTTATTAGATAAATACTTTGAAGGAAAAACAACTGTCGCCGAAGAGCAAACGCTAAGGTCTTATTTTCAGCAAACGGAAATAGAACCGGAACTGAAAGAATATGCTTCGTTGTTCGCCGCATGGAACAGTCTGTATCTGCATGGAGAATACCTGCCCGAAGAACCGAACATCTTTATCCAAATGCATTCTGTTCCTCAGAAAAGATTATCATGGTTGCGGATCGGAACAACAACAGCGGTGGCAATTGCAGCAGTTATTCTGTTTTTCTTTATACAAATAAATCCGAAGAAACCAACAGATTTTGTAGTTATCGACGGAGTAAGTTATACCGATAAGGCACATCTCAACAAAGCATTAGAAACATCTTTGCATAATGTCCGCATTGACATAAAGGATGTGTTGGACGAATTGCAAAACGTATACGCAGAAGAATAATGAAAAACAAAAATATGAAATATAAAAAGAATAACTGTAGACCGTTGTCGGCAATGTTGCTTTGTATGCTGATGTGCGCATTAACGCATCAGACCTTTGCACATAAGCCTCCTGCCGTATTTGCAATTTTTGAAAAATACGGTTCGCAACAAGGAGTAACCATGCTTGAAGCGTCGGAAGAATTGATGAAAAATTATCAGATAATCCATTTCAAGAGTATCATCTTCAAAGACGGCACTGCAGCTTTACCTGAAATCAGAGAAGCTATAATAAAAGATAAAACCAATGCAGGACGAATAAAAGAATCTCTTCGGGACGGACTGATTTATTCGGGATATTACAGATTTAAAACAGAAGACACAACCATAAATCGTTACCTGATATTCAAAGTAGGCGAAAAAAATAAAACAACGCTTATCTATATAGAAGGTAAACTTACACCCGAACAATTGATTGAATTATTAAAATAAATGTACAATAAAAAATTATTAGAATATGAGCAAAGCAGGATTAACAGGAATTATTATGCTGTTGGCTGTATCGAATGTCAAAGCACAGACAGACACGACATTCTATTTTAAGGACAATAAAATACAGATACGGGAACAGGAAGGAACATTGAAAGTACAGGTTTCCAACGAAAAATCCGATTCGGCAGAAACACTGTTATTTGAAGGTACTTACGGTGAAGATTATTCTTCGGAGGCAAGCATCAATTTCACATTTAAAAAACTTAATATGGCAAAAAAGGAACATAAATACAGAGAATACGATCATAACGGAAGTTTGTTTTTTGGTTTTTCTAATCTTGCCGACAGAGGTCTGAATATTGGCGGCGTGAAAGATGCGGCTTTACAGTATTCGTCGTATGAACTTGGTTTTCAATGTGAAAATGTCAGAGTACCTCTGAGTAAACAACACGAATGGCTCTTTTATACAGGTATCGGACTACGATTTCATCGTTACAATGCCGATAACAATACAGCTTTTCGGATTGTGGATAACCGCACCGTACAAACTGAAGCCGAAGAAGGAACTTCTTACAAGGTCAGTAAGCTGACTGCATGGTATCTTACTGTTCCTGCGATGATTAAATGGCAAAATAAAACGGGGAAACATGCTTTTTATATGCAAGCAGGTCTTGAAGGCGGATTGCGATTCTTTTCTCGTTCCAAAATAAAATACATTCACGAAGGAGAAACGGATAAAAGAAAAGAAACAATCGGTAAAAAGATGAATATGAACCCGCTTACTTTGGATGCAAAAATAGGGTTCGGATATGGAATAATCGGATTATACGCTCGTTATGGATTAGTTCGTATTTTTCGGGCAGGCAGAGGACCGGATGCAATTCCTGTTTCCGTTGGTGTTGTTGTAAATTTCAGATATACTGTGGGTATAAAACAGCGTCAATAAGCGAGATAGATATTTTTTTCATTTTTTTGTTCGGATCGACGAATAATACGGAAAAAAGTTGTACCTTTGCAGCCGGATTTTCAATAGGAATAATTAAAATTTTAAATAATGTATGCAATAGTAGAAATAGCAGGGCAACAATTTAAGGTTGAGAAAGATCAGAAGATCTTTGTTCATCGCCTGAATGCTGAAGAAGGGTCAAAA
>JAISRU010000081.1 GCA_031273515.1 Bacteroidales bacterium
CGACAAAGTATATCTGTCGTTTGAGACAGGCGTCTGCAAGCCCGACAGAGCTATCTTTGACTACATGATTGTCGATTCGTATCTTGATCCTCAGCGTTGTCTGTTCCTCGACGACGGCGTATCCAATATCGAAACAGCAAAATCAATGGGCTTCCAAACCCGTCTGATAAAACCCCGCGAAGACTTTTCCGAACTGTTTAGTGAACAAGTGAACGAGTAGACAAGTGGACAAAAGCGTCCGCAGGCAATTCTCAATTCTCAATTATTTTGTGTACTTTTGCAATCCGATAAAATTAGAATTTTTTTTCATTGGAAGCCTCTTTTGTGGGGCTTCTTTTTTTTACGCTGTGTTATTGTCTTTCAGACTTTATCCTTACATCAATTTTGCTGCGACAGGACAGCAAAAAAATTGAATAATCGTAGACCCAAAAATGGATAAGGAAGCGTTGAAAATTATATACGGTCGAAACAAAATTTCTGTCCTGATGAAAATATATTTACTCCTTGTATAAATAAATTTCTGTCCTGATAGAATTTTATTTACTCTTTGTGTAAATAAATTTACTCCTTGTGTAAATAATTTTCCATCCTGACGAAAATAAATTCCTGTTCCTGCATAAATTTTGCTGCGACAGGTCGAAAAGAAAAAGGAATAAATAGAGCGTTAAAAAAGGCAAAGAGCCTTCTCCGAACAGAGGTAGTCAGGATGCATACCTGACGGCATGCAGTGTTGTTTCTTTATCCGCAGGGCAATTATCAATTATCCATTATCCATTGTCAATTAATTAGATCACTTCTGCTGCGTCTTGGGGTATCCAGCCTTTATCTCCTTGGGGCAGGCGGACTTCTATCCAATTTCCTGCTTTGTCTGTAATTCGGACTTTTATACCTTCGTGGATGGTGAAAAGGTCAGTGCCGGATGCATCGGGAGTACTTTTGACCGTCAAGATTTTACGCATGACGATTGCTTCATCGTTTCTGTTTCGATTGTGGAGTTGTAAACCTGCAAAGAGAATACTCAAAACGGTGAACAAAATCAGGACGCACGACGTACAAAACAGTCCCATGCGCCAGCGTGAAAGAATAAGCATGAACGCAATACATATACATGCGACAGCAAGCAATACAATAGACAGTATCGTCCAGACCTTAAGCGGAAACAAATCGCGGATTGCATTAAATCCTGTTTTCAAGAAGAAATCGGGCTGAACCTCTGTTTTATCGGTTGTCTGCTGATTGGCAAAAGCAATATTATGGCGAATATCTTCATTACCCGGGTCTAAACGCAAGGCGCGTTCGTACCAAAGCAACGCCTTTGCCAGCTGATTGTCTTTAAAACAGGCATTCCCCAGATTATAATAAAGAATGGCTCCTGTATATCCTTCTTCCACAAGTTTTTCGTACAATACAACCGCCTTGTCGTACTCTTTTTGATTATAGGCGGCATTGGCTTTGTCAAATTGTTCATTTCCAAATACGGTGCAGGTGAAACATACAATAAATCCTGCTATCAACAAACTATATCTTTGCCTGTTTCGCATAATTTTCTGTTTTTGTTGAAAACGTTTGCCTCTGTGAATTATTGTTATCTTTTCCCAATGGGTTCTCCGCCGAAATTATATTTTACGCCTACCAGACAATTCAGTCGTTGGGAAGGATAATCCTGATAATAATACTGACGCTGACAGGCAAAGTTATTTATGTCGGCAAAAAACGATAACCGCTTCGACCACAGATATTCAAAACTGAAATCGAAATCAAGAACAGGTTTCATCAATGTCGGAGCAATATCATTCCCCTGAACATATTTGGGATACTTTGCCCCTGTGTGAATATAAAAATCCATTCCGAATGAAAACTTTTCAAGCAAAAGATATTTTATATCAAACGATGCAATAAATACCGGCTTATACCATGCAGACAATAAATCTACACTGAGTTTATAATAATTATATTCCAAATTCAGTGTGAGCCACAGACTGTTTTTATACTGATACCTCAAATCGAAATGGAGATTGAATTGATTAGTGCGGTCTTCGGTTATATTAAATGTATTGTTCGGATGAAAAAACACGAACGTATCCTGCAAATGTAAAGCCAACGGCTGCGCCGTATCGTTGTAAAAGAAAGGACGACCCGAATAAAAACCCAAAGAAGCTCCCGCTCCCATCGACAGACTGCGGGACAGTCCGATTTGTATGCCTGCAAAGATTTTCGCTTTTTCATCGGTAAAGCCCAGATTAAGGACGTCGGACAAATAGGGATTCTCCTGCACAAAAGACAAATACGAATTGCGTTTCATCCCGCCCTTGATCCCTGCATAAAAGGTGAAGATTTCAGGTACGATGTGCAAACGAACATCTATATCAGGATAAAAATGAAACTTTGCCGATTGCGACTGTCGGAAAAGCAACAAAGCGTCAAAGCCGATCTTAATGTAATATTCTTCGTATTTAAACAGTACATGCGGATTTAAATTTGCCATTGCATTATCGCTGAACATAGCCCCAGACCAGCGGTTATGAAAATAATTAAATCCTATTTTGCCTCCCACGTTTAATGAAAATGCTTTTCTGAGTTGAATATCATGATCCAAAGCCGTCAGGAAACCCAACTGATGTTCGTTTGTTTTGGGCGTATTGTCGGTCAGCAGATCATAATTCAGCGCATAAAATTGATTTAACCGATGACTGCCGCTTGCGTTATTGCCGAAATTCACACCGACATTCACATGATGATATTGTCTGCGAATAGCTTTTGCGTCCAATGTATATTCGGGATTTTGTTGGAAAACAGTATCAGGCTGAAATCCGTAGCAATGCGCCATTAAATGATTGTAGGACATATTGGCGTTCAGGGTGTAGTTTTTGAAAAATTTCTGTGCAAAGACGTCCACGTTTGTTTTGCTGTAAGACGAAGGCGCATACGTCTTTATCTTTCCCCACGACGAATTGTGAAATATTCTTCCGCCATAGCTTCCTTTGGTAGACCGCAGACTGTTTATTTCAAAGTCGAGGTAGGGCGTCCAATAGTTTCCGAAGCCGAATTTCACGAAATTGCGATACAGACGGGATATTCGGTCTTTGCCTGCTTTGGGAGCTTTAATGGGTTCGGGGGTAAACTGTGCCGCATAAGC
This sequence comes from Bacteroidales bacterium, assembly GCA_031273515.1. Classification (GTDB taxonomy): domain Bacteria; phylum Bacteroidota; class Bacteroidia; order Bacteroidales; family WCHB1-69; genus JAIROC01. Next base: position 3,137 of record JAISRU010000081.1, read on the forward strand.
GGGAGCAACGATGTTATAGGCAACCGGTTTTGTTACTTTCACCGTATCGACTATCCTTGCTTTCTCATTGATTTTCTGTTGAGCATCTCTGATAACAGGGCTGAATGCAGAATTGACAAGCACATCGTACTGCGACTGCGCCGACAATCCGACCGACACTAATACAGCAATGCAAACAATCTGTTTGGACAACTTCGGCTTGATGATAAGAGGTATGATTTTATTATTCTTCATGATTTTCTTCGTTTTGATTTTGGTTATTTTCCTGTTCTTTGTTGATTGCATTTTCTTTTTCGATAATCTTTTCGTATTTCTCGGTTGCGATTTGCACTAATTCTTCTCCGTCGTAATTTTCGATAATACTCAGATAGGTATGTTTTGCCTGAAATGAATTTCCTTTTTCTAAATAAATATCTCCCAACAGGATATAGCTTTTTGCCAGCCAGTAGTCGTGCGAAATATTGGTCAGGATTTCAAATATCTTCTTTTCTGCCGTTTCGGGATTTCCTTTTTTATATTCGATATAGGTCAGATTATACAGAGCTTCCGATGCTGTTTCCGATTTATTTCCTTTCGATAGAAGGGTATATTGTGTTTTTGCGAGTTCGTAGTTGTCCATAGCCAGAGCCGAACGGGCAATAATCAGCGTTGCTTCTTCTTTTATTTCATTGCCTGCTTTTTCTTCTTTCTGCAGCATCTCGGCGACGGCAATGGCTGAACTGTATTCTTTCAATTCGTAATAACAGCGGGCTACGCCTCTGGATGCTTCCGATTTTTGAGTCGGAAGAATAGCTTCCTGTTCCAACGACTGATAATAAGACAATGCTTTCTGATATTCTTTTTTGTCGTACAATATCGTTGCGGCATTGAGCAGAGAGGTATTCAAAAAATGTTCATCCCGATGTTGGATTACATATTCGTAATGTTTCAGCGCTTTATCATAATCCGACTGCACAAAAGCGCATTCTGCCAGATAATAATGCACATTGATAATGAATACGCCTTCCGAAAACTGGTCGATGTATTTTTCGAAATCTTTTTCTGCTTCGCTGAACTTTTTATTGAAATACTTGCCCGTTGCGGCATTATACATGATCGAATCCTGATGAGATACGGTTATATTGGCAAAAGAAACTCCCCTGATGTAAGCAAAAAACTCATCTACATTGCCGTTGGAGGTATAGATATTTTCGATATTTTTCAAGGCGATGCTTGCTTCTTCCGAATTGGGATAATCGGCAATAATCGTTTTGAAGACTTCCAGCGCTTTTTCGTCCTGTTCCGTATTGTAATAGACAGAACCTAATTTCAGCAGAGCTGTTTTCGTCAACGGATTATGCGGATTTTTCACAACAAAAGCCTTGTATGCGGCGATTGCTTTTTCATTTTCTCCGCGCATAAAATAGGTATTGCCCATTTCGTATTGCACTTCCGTTACATAAGGCGATTTCGGATATTGTTTCTCCAAGAGTTGCATGGTCTGTATTTTTTCGTCGAACTGCCGCAATCCTCCTTCCGTTTGCGCACGTTGATACAGGGCATAATCCACATTGTATAATCCCGACTGTATTACTTTGTCGTATTGCGTTTTGGCATTGTTGAGTTCCGAAAGCATAAAATAACAGTCGCCCGACCGATTGCAGGCGTCGGAAACAAGCTGTTTGTTGCTCACAAGCGTTTCTAACTTTTGAAATTCCAGAAATTTATGCAGACCTTCCTTGTATTGTTTCAATTTGAAATCCGCATATCCTCCATTGTAAAAAGCCATTGGATATTCCGTTGTAAACTTAGCCTGTTGCAACGATAAAAACAGGTCATATTCTTTTTGCGAAGCCGAATAATTTTCTTGTCGATAAGCAATTTCGGCTTTCCAGAATATAGCCTGAGCATAGACTAAGGCGTCGAAATTGTTCTGTATGGCGAGGTTTAAGTATTTTTCTGCTTCGTCGTAGATACCGTCATTAAAGAGTTCGAGTCCGCGAAAATACGTTACACGTTGATAAGCCTTCATCAAGACCATGCTTTTGTTGTTTATTTTTTCGATAGAACTGATGGCTGCCTTGTAATTCTTTGTAGTCAGGTAGATAGTGGAAAGATAACTTTCCACTTCATTTTTCCGCTTAGACTGTGGATAATCGTTCAGATATTGTTCAAAAGCCGTAATTGCCGCCACAAACGGATTGGTAGAGAGTTCATACTGTAGTTTGGCGTATTCAAACAGAGCGTCTTCGGTCATGAGTTGATTTACTTTCAGACTGTACGCCTGAAAGAAAGCTCGTGCCGCAAATTCTTTTTGTTCGGATTTGAGGTAAGCATCTCCAAGCGCAAAATAGACATACTGGTCGGAGGTGTCGTTTTTGCAGACCGCTTTTGTCAGCATTGAGATGGCTTTATTGTATTCTTTTCCGATGTAGTAACAATATCCTGTCATATAATAGTCATCGCAGGAAATCAGGGTGGAAGAGGTTGTTATATAGTTTTCGAAATAGTTTGCCGCCTGTTCATAGCGTTGCAGATGAAAGTACGATTGTGCGATAAGACGATTTATTTCGGGCAGTCGTTTTTTGGAACTTTTTGCAATCAGTTCTTCCGACTGAGCAACCAATTCTTCGTATCTTTGCGTGGCGAAATAGATATGAGCAATATAAAAAGGGACGATTTCCGAATAGGTTTCAGCCTGTCGAAGCTGTTCAAATCCTGCCAGAGCCGCATGATACGACTGTTCGATATACAGAATGTGAGAGTAATAAAAAAGGGCTTTGTTTTTATACTGACTGTTTGCAGAAGCGGCGTCTTTGAGCAGCGGTTTTGCTTTTGCGTAATTGTCCTGCATAAAATAAGCATATCCTTTTTTGAACATACAGGCGACAGTTTCTTCGTTTTGCAGGATTTTCATATCCACTTTTTCGTAGGCATTGAGGGCGTCTTTATAGTGATGTCCTTCAAAATAGTAATTGCCCAGATGAAACCACAGTCGTTGAATATGCGGATGTTCGGGATAGTCGGAAATAAAGAGCAGCAGGAGTTTTTCTGCATCTTCGTGATAGAGCAAAGTCGCACAGACAGCCATGTAGTAGAGGGAAGTCTGTTTACGGATATCGTATTTATTTTCAATAGCTGCATAGACTTTTCCGTACATATTCTTTGCCGAATTATATTGTTCTTTCACGAACAGTTCACCGGCAAGTTTATATTCATGGTCGGGAGAGGAATACGCATGTGTCTTTTGTGCGTACAACTCTCCTGATAATGCAATGACTGCAATTAGAATCAGTGTTTTTATTCGATTGTTTTTATGTATATTCATCACTGGTTTGTCTTAGATACAAATTTGAATGCAAAATTAGCACATAAATCCTTTCAATCGAAAAAAAAATCATATTTTTTTCAACAGTCCTCTTTTGATAACTTTTAGTCATTTGAACGAGTGAACAAGGACGCAAAGCGAAGAGGATTGTTTCCCGCAGATTCCCGCAGATTCCCGCAGAGTTCCGCAGAACAACGCATCCCGTTAGGGACAATATGTTGGTAGAAGAAATGTACACCTCTATTGTCCGACCTCGAAGAGGTCAAATGTTTATAGAAGAAATAGACGTCTCTGTTGTACGACCCCGATGGGGTCGAATTGAAACACAACCTCTTTTTCTATAAACATACGATGTCTTCGACATCAAAACCGGCATACATCATTTATTTTCCATTTCATAACTGCCGATAGATGTTACGTCGAAATTTATCTTGACAGTTTGAATGGAAGAGCGATAGCCTCCCCAAGGCGCTTTGCTCGATACGGTATAATCATTCATGTTTCCTGTTCCGCTGACAGTAAGGGTATAATTACCGTTTTCGCCGGTAAGAACCCATTCGAGGTTTTCTCCGCATGAACCTGATGCAATCATGTTGTCTGAATTATTTGTCATATTTTTTCTGTTTTTCTGTTACTGGTATTTCTTCAATGTGCTCAAAAGAACTCCATCCTGTTGCTTCTTTGTAAGCCGATACAGTCCCCTTTGGCACATACAAAGTACATTTATTTTTATCGACATAAGCAAAAGCATTAAATTTAATACGTGGAATTTTGCTACGTATAAATAAAGATAACAAGCTATCTTTAAACACACTCTTTCCTGTGGATGTTATCGAATCGGAAATAATTACAGAGGTCAAACCGCTGCAATTACGAAACGCACAATCTCTGATGAATTTTACCGAATTGGGGATGATTACGGATGTCAAAGCACTGCAACCATAAAATGCGTTGGCTCTAATAACTTTTACCGAAATAGGAATGATTACGGAAGTCAAACCGTTGCAACCGGAAAACGCTCTGCTGTCGATGACTCTTACCGAATCGGGAATAGTATAGTTCCTTGTTTTTCCTGCAGGGATTTGAATCAAGGTAGTTTTGTCTTTACTGAACAACACTCCCGATTCGCTCGAATATACAGTATTGTTGGCATCAACGATAATAGAGGTTAAATCTTCGCAACCTTCAAACACTCTATCCCCAATCACTGCTACCGAATTGGAAACACTTACGGACTTCAAGCCGCTGCAATTCCAAAACGCTTCATTTCCGATCGATGTTACCGAATCGGGAATGATTACTGACGTCAAACCGCTGCAACCCTCAAATGCGCTAAATCCGATCGATGTTACCGAATCGGGAATAATTACAGATGTCAAACTACTACAACCCTCAAATGCGCTAAATCCGATCGATGTTACCGAATCGGGAATGATTGCTGACGTCAAACCGCTGCAACCACAAAATGTTTTGTATCCAATAGATATTACTGAATCGGGAATGATTACGGACGTCAAACCATTGCAACCATAAAACGCTCCATTTCCAATAGACGTTACCGAATCAGGGATGATTACGGACGTCAAACTGCTGCAACCGGAAAATGCCTACGTCCTATGGAGTTTACCGAATTAGGAATGATTATGGACGTCAAACTGCTGCAATCTTTAAACGCCTGATTACCTATGGATGCCACACCTGAATTTATTTTGATAATTGTGATAGCTGAGCGATAGTTTTCCCAAGGCGTTTTATCATTCCATTTATAATCTTTCATATCTCCTGTTCCGCTGACAGTAAGCATATAATTATCTTTTTCGCCGGTAAGAAACCATTCGAGGTTCTCTCCGCATGAACCTGAGGCAATCCTGTTGTCTGGTTTTTTTGCCATATCTCTGCTGTTTTTCTGTTCCATATCAGGGTTAATCCTTTCAGAACCCATTGGAGGGTCGCTCTGCATGAACCTGATGTAATCATGTTGTCTGAATTATTTGTCATATTTTTGCTGTTTTTCCTGTTACTGGGATTTCTTCAATGTGCGTAAAAGAACTCCATCCGGTTGCTTCTCTGTAAGCCGATACAGTTCCTTTCGGAACATATAAAGTACATTTATTTTTGTTAATAGAAGCAAAAACGCTTAAACTAATATGTACAGGAATTTTGCTGTATATGATTACGGACGTCAAACTGTGGCAATCCCAAAATGCGCAATCTCCAATAGATTTTACCGAATTGGGAATAGTTATTGATGTCAAACTGCGACAACCATAAAATGCATACTTTCCGATAGAGGGTACCAAATTGGGAATACTTACTGATGTCAAACTGTGGCAATCAAGAAATGCGCCATTTCCGATGGATGTTACCGAATTGGGAATAGTTACTGATATCAAACCGCTACAACCCCAAAACACACAATCTCCGATGGATGTTACCGAAACGGGAATACTTAGGAACGTCAAACTACGGCAATTCACGAATGCACTATCCCTGATAGATGTTACCGAATTAGGGATGATTACGGAGGTTAAACCGCTGCAATCATAAAATGCAAAATCTCTAATAGATATTACGCCAGAATTTATCTTAACAGTTTTAATGGATGAATTATATCTTTTCCAAGGAGATGTGTTCTCAGGTATCCATTCGCAATTTTCCATGTCCCCTGTTCCGCTGACAGTAAGGGTATAATTATCTTCTTCTCCGGTAAGAAACCATTCGAGGTTCTCTCCGCATGTGCCTGATGCAATCCTGTTGTCTGAATTATCTGTCATATTTTTGCTGTTTTTCTGTTATGGGTATTTCTTCAATATGCTCAAAAGAACTCCATTCTGTTGCTTCTTTGTAAGCCGATACAGTCCCCTTTGGCACATACAAAGTACATTTATTTTTGTTGATAGAAGCAAAAGCGCTTAAACTAATATGTACAGGGATTTTGCTGTATATGATTACTGACGTCAAACTGCGACAATCCCAAAACGCGTAATCTCCAATAGATTTTACCGAATCGGGAATAATTACGGACATCAAACTGTAGCATGCAAAAAACGCGCAATCTCCAATGGATGTTACCGAATTGGGAATGATTACAGATTTCAAACCGCTACAATTCCAAAACACGCCATTTTCGATAGATTTTACCGCAGTAGGAATAATTATTGACGTTAAACTGCTGCAATTCCCAAACACACTTATACCGATAGATGTTACCGAATTAGGGATGATTACGGAGGTTAAACCAATGCAACCATAAAATGCGAAATTTCCTATGGATGTTACCGAATCGGGAATGATTACAGATGTCAACCCAATGCAACCCCAAAACGCTTTATATCCGATAGATGTTACCGCAGTAGGAATGATTACGAACGTCAAACCGCGGCAATCCTCAAACGCACTATCTCCGATGGATGCTGCTCCGGAATTTATTTTGACAGTTTTAATGGACGAACTATAGTCGTTCCATGGAGATGCGTTGTTAGCTATCCCTTTATAATTTTCCATGTCCCCTGTTCCGCTGATGGTAAGGGTATAATTATCTTCTTCTCTGGTAAGAAACCATTTGAGGTTCTCTCCGCATGAACCTGATGTAATCATGTTGTCTGAATTATTTGTCATATTTTTGCCGTTTTTTTGTTACTGGTATTTCTTCAATGTGTCTAAAATAATTCCATCCTTGTGCTTCTTTGTAAGCAGATACAGTTCCTTTCGGGACATACAAAGTACATTTATTTTTGTCGATAGAATGAAAAGCGTATAAACTAATACGTAGAATTTTGCGTCTGAATAAAGATACCAAGCAATCTTCAAACACACTCTTTCCTGTGGATGTTGCCGAATCGGAAATAATTACAGATGTCAAACTGCTGCAATACAAAAACGCACAATTTCCAATGGAGCTTAGCGAATTGGGGATGGTTACAAACGTCAAACTACGGCAACCCTCAAACGCGTTATCTCCTATATATTTCACCGAATTTGGAATGGTTACAGATGTCAAACTGCTGCAATACAAAAACGCCCACCCCCCGATAGATTTTACCGAATCGGGAATAGTTATAGATTTTAAACCATCGCAACCACTAAACGCCCTGTTTCTTATATATTTTACCGAATTAGGAATAGTTACGGATGTTAAACCACTGCAATTGCTAAATACACTCTTGCTTATAGATTTTACCGAATTTGGAATGATTATGGACTTCAAACCGCTACAACCCTCAAATGCGTTATCTTTGATAGATTTTACCGAATTGGAAATAATTATGGACAGCAAGCCGCTGCAACCCTTAAATGCGCTATCTCCGATGTATGTAACTGAATTGGGGATAATTACGGATGTCAAACCAATGCAATTGCGAAACGTATTCTTTCTTATTGATTTTACCGAATCGGGAATGCTTACGGATGTCAAACTGCTGCAACCCTCAAATGTACTATCTCCGATGGATGTTACCGAATCGGGAATAATTACTGACGTCAAACTACTGCAATTCTCAAACGCTCTATCTCCAATAGATGTTACCGAATTGGGAATGATTACCGATGTCAAACCGCTACAATCCCAAAACGCCCAATCTTCAATAGATTTTACCGAATTGGGAATTGTATAACTACCTGTTTTTCCAGCAGGAAATTTAATCAATGTAGTTTTGTTTTTACTAAACAATACTCCCGATTCGCTTGAATATACAGTGTTGTTTGGATCAACGGTAATACGGGTTAACTTCTTACAAGAAGTAAACGCTCTATCCCCGATAGATGTTACCGAATTGGGAATAGTTACGGACGTTAAACCACTGCAACCCCAAAATGCGCTATCCCCAATGAATGTTACCGACTTGGGAATGATTACGGATGTCAAACCGCTGCAACCGGAAAACGCACTATATCCGATAGATTTTACCGAATTAGGGATGATTATGGACATCAAACCGCTGCAATCACAAAACGTCCACCATCCAATAGATGTTACACCGGAATTTATTTTGACAGTTTTAATAGATGAACGATAGGCTTTCCAAGGCGCTTTATCAGACCAATTATAATCCATGTCCCCGGTACCGCTGATGGTAAGGGTATAATTATCTTCTTCGCCGGTAAGAACCCATCCGAGTTTCTTTCCGCATGTACCTGATGCAATAATGTTGTCTGAATTTTCTATCATATCTCTGCTGTTTTTTTCTATTACTGGAGGTATATCTGTAATATGTGTAAAATAATTCCATCCTTTTGCTTCTTTGTAAGCAGATACAGTCCCCTTCGGAACATACAAAGTACATTTGTTTTTTTCGATAGCATGAAAAACGTTTGAGACTATACATACAGGGACTTTGCTATGTGTGATTAAAGATACCAAACCATTGCAATTTTTAAACGCGCCATCTCCGATAAATTTTACCGAATCGGGAATAGTTATAGATTTTAAACCGTCGCAACCACTAAATGCCCTGTTTCCTATATATTTTACCGAATTAGGAATAGTTACGGATGTTAAACCACTGCAGCCATAAAATGCCTCCTTTTCGATAGATGTTACCAAATTAGGAATGATTACAGACTTCAAAGCACAGCAACTTCCAAATACGCTATTTTCAATAGAAATTACCGAATCGGGAATGATTACGGATTTCAAATTGTGGCAATTATAAAATGCAACTTTCCCGATAGATTTTACCGAGTCGGGAATAATTACGGAGGTCAAACTGCGACAATCAAAAAACGCCCACTTTCCGATATGTGTTATGCCGGAATTTATTTTGACGGTTTTAATGGATGGATTATAGTCTTCCCATGGCGCTTCTTTATGAGGCCATTCATAATCTTTCATCTTCCCTGTTCCGCTGACAGTAAGAATATAATTATCTTTTTCGCCGGTAAGAAACCATTCGAGGTTTTCTCCGCATGTACCTGATGTAATCATGTTATCTAAATTATTTGCATATTTCTGTTGTTTTTCTGTTCCAGATATTTCTTCAATGTGTCTAAAAGAGTTCCATCCTGTTGCTTCTCTGTAAGCGAATACAGTTTCTTTCGGAACATACAAAGTACATTTATTTTTGTCGATGGATTCAAAAACGTCCAAATCAATACGTACAGAAATTTTGCTGTGTATGAATAAAGATACTAAGCAATCCTTAAACACACTCTTTCCTTTGGATATTGCCAAATCGGGAATAATTACAGAGGCTAAACCGATGCAACCGCTAAACGCCCTGTTTCCTATATATTTTACCGAATTAGGGATAGTTACGGATGTCAAACTGTGGCACTCGCAAAACGCCCACTTTCCGATGGATGTTACCGAATTGGGAATGATTACGGAGGTTAAACTGCTACACCCTTCAAACGCCCTATTTCCTATATATTTTACCGAATTGGGAATGTTTACGGAAGTCAAACTGCTGCACATAAAAAACGCTCTATCTTTGATATATGTTACCGAATTGGGAATGCTTACGGATGTCAAACCGCGACACCATCTAAACACATAATCTCCGATAGCTGTTACCGAAGCGGGAATGCTTACGGAGGTCAAACTGCTGCAACCCCCAAACGCACTATCTCCGATAGCTGTTACCGAATCGGGAATGCTTACGGAGGTCAAACTGCTGCAACCCTCAAACGCACTATCTCCGATAGATGTTACCGAATTGGGGATGGTTACGGATGTCAAACCACGACAATCAGAAAATGCCCCCTTTCCGATAGATGTTACCGAAGCGGGAATGATTACCAATTTCAAACTGACGCAATTCAAAAATGCGCTATCACCGATGGATATAACCGAATCGGGAATGATTACGGACGTCAAACGCTTGCAATCAAAAAACGCATAATCTCCGATAGATGCTACACCGGAATTTATCTTGATAGTTTGAATGGCTGGATGATAGTTTTTCCATGGTGATCCATTGTTATCGTTCCATTCATAATCTTTCATCTTCCCTGTTCCGCTGATGGTAAGGGTATAATTATCTTCTTCGCAGGTAAGAATCCATTTGAGTTTCTGACCGCATGTGCCTGATGCAATAATGTTATCTGAATTATTTGTCATTTTTTTGCTGTTTTTCTGTTCCATATCAGGGTTAATTCTTTTTTTGAGGCGCTATGAAAATATTTAGTGTCTGTCCGAAAACATGTTTTGCGGAATTATACGGATTTGAAGTTCTGTATGCGTTCTAAAAGCGCTTCAACACACAATTCGACAGACAATCCAACCACAAGAAAACGGCAAATGTAACGCAAGGGATTATTTTCCGCCGCATCTTTTTCGGGACAAAATCGATACGAAGGTGTTTATTGTCTGGAAAATCGGCAAAACTTTAATTTGACAGTATTCTCAA